>DHMZ01000078.1 GCA_002406055.1 Spirochaetales bacterium UBA4629 | reverse complement strand
CAGATAGTTGCGTCTTCAAGTCCTGCTTCATTAAGCTTTGTTCTTACAGCTTTAGTAAGATAGGAGAGGTCACCACTGTCGATTCTTACACCAATTTTCTTTCCTATTTTCTTTTGTTCAAGACCAACTTTTATTGCAGCATTTATACCAGAATTAAGGGTATCGTAAGTGTCGATAAGAAGAATGCAGTTGTCTGGGTAGATATCTGCAAAACGTCTAAATGCCTCGTACTCATTATCGAAAAGCATAATCCAAGAGTGTGCCATAGTGCCTGCAACAGGGATATTGTATTCTTTACCAGCATATGTATTACTTGTTACGTCTGCTCCACCAATAAAACAAGCTCTTGTTGCTGATAGTGCACCATTCTCTCCTTGTGCACGTCTGAGTCCAAATTCCATGATAGAGCCATGGCCTTGGGTTGCTAATTTCATTCTTGCACTTTTAGTGGCAATAAGAGTTTGGAAGTTAATTGTATTAAGAATAATTGCTTCAACAATTATGGCATCCATCATTGTTGTCTCTACTCTAATTAGAGGTTCTCCAGGAAAAGCTGGTGTTCCTTCATCAAAAGAGTAGAGATCACCTGTAAAGTGATAGCCACGAAGAAACTCAATAAAGGCAGGATCAAATTTCTTAAGTGAACTTAAGTAATTGATGTCATCTTCCGAAAATCTGAAATCCTCAAGAATAGAGAGAAGAGGATCAAGACCTGTGAAGATAGTGTATCCACCTTTGTAAGGATTGTTCCTGTAGAACATGTCGAAGACAACACGAGGATTCTTCTTTTCGAGGAAGAATCCTTGCATCATCGTAAGCTCATAGAAATCTGTGAGTAGGGCACTTGTCATAAAATATTTAGGAAGTAGAAACCCTGTTGATTGCAGCGGGGAGGAATCTTCCTGTTCTCCTTTCTGTTAAGATATGTTTGCTATTTTCAAGCAATTTTAAATTTTTATAATTAGCGGATGCATTTATATGAGTGCCATCCAGTTTACGAAGATCCATTCGACCAGTAGATCGTCTTCCAAAGATAAAACATTCAATATTTTGGAATAATACTTTATCGAACAGCTTAAAGCCCAGAATCTCATAATCAGCTTTGTTTCGTTTACGATAATGCCCTTTCATAAACTTTAATTTATGAATTTGACGATTATGGCAACGAACTTTTTTCTGTAAGAAATAATAACCTAAAGGCTCCACATTAGAGTGCCCACTAATACAACGAGCATCTACATAATGTGTTTTAGGTAAATTATTTTTGATCCTCAGATTTTTTGTAATATATCCATAAGTTAAAGAGACTGGAATTCCTTTTGCCTCATAGATCTCTTTAACTTTATTGTAGAAGGCCCATCGCATAACACCCATAAAAGTTGCATCTCTAAATGACATTCCACGTTTAATAGTTTTAGGTAATTGAATAGTTCCATTGTGGTAATCGTTATGGCAAGTCTCGCACAAAGTGATCAAATTGTTAGGTGCATCACCACCAGTTTTACGACTTTCAATATGATGAACATTTAGGATCTTATCTTTTGATCTTCCTTTACAACACATGCAAGTATATTGGTCTCTGAATAAAACATATTCTCTAACATTCCAAAAATCTAATTGTTCACCTTGTTGATATTCAATACCAGTAATATCAGGGTTTTTAATTTTCTGAATATCAAAAGAAGCAACTTCTACATGAATCTCAGAAACAGGCAAGATCTTTGTGATTTTATCAACTGTGGTTAAATGAGTAACAATTTTATTACAAATAGAAGGTGCAAGCCATCCGTTTTGCTTGTTTACCTTTCGATTATCAAACCGTTTTTGTCGATAGCGAGTTTTCCGATTACGGCGGCTTCTGCGACATTCATGCCGTGAAGATAAATTAGTTACAACATCAGTTCTTAATTTAACTTCAGCTGCATAAAGTTCGCTTGTTGGAGTTGTTGCAGAAATGCCAATAGTCTTAGAACCAGCATCAACACCTAAACTAACCTCCTGTACAAAATTTGGGTTCTCATATAACAGTTGAATAGTAAACGGACATCGCTTAATAACTTTTGCTTGTTTTTCTTTTAACATTCTGCGAACCTTACCATATCTGGTAGTAGGCATAAGCGGTTGTCCATGAATATTAAATACATATACCATGATATGGCTCCTTTCATAAAATGTAGTATGTTTTATGCTGTAAGCCAGTACATACAAACTGTCGAATACCTTCGCCAAGGTTAATGAGAGGTTTTAAAGGTGCTCACTGTTCCGCTCCCTCAGAACTGTTTAAAACACCGCTTAGAGCAGCAGACTAGGTATAACATCCACCTGGTAACTATATATTCTCTCTTAACGTAGTTCCTATTATGCAGTATCCATAGACTTACATAATATCACTTAGGCTACTCACCAAGGGTTTTAGTAACCCCACGGGCTTGCCCGAGGGTATTAGTGAGAATTATCTCTTTGTAATCTTATCAAAGTTTGTATATGGTCTTAACTTCTCTGGAATTGTAATTGAACCATCTTCATTCTGGTAGTTCTCGATTAGAGCGACCATTGCTCTAGAAAGAGCAACTGCTGTTCCATTAAGCATATGTACAAACTTAATCTTTCCGTCATCATCACGATAACGAATGTTGAGGTTTCTTGCCTGGTAATCTGTACAGTTACTTGTGCTTGTAACCTCACCATACTCACCATTATCACCTCTGCCTGGCATCCATGCTTCGATGTCGAATTTACGATAAGCAGGAGCACCAAGATCGCCTGTTGCTGTATCTACAATTCTATATGGGAGTCCAAGACCTGTGAAGATTTCTTCTTCGATAGAGAGTATCTCTTGGTGGAAACGTTCAGAATCTTCTGGTAGGCAGTAGATGAACATCTCAAGTTTAGAGAACTGATGAACTCTGTATAGTCCTTTAGAATACTGTCCAGCACCACCAGCTTCACGTCTGAAGCAGTGAGAGAGGCCTGTCATTCTGATAGGAAGATCGCTTTTGTTGAAGATTGTATCTTTGTAGTATCCTCCTAAGGTAATTTCTGCTGTTCCTACAAGACAAGTATCTGTTCCTTCAACTGTGTAAATATTAGATTCAGCTCCACGTGGATTGAAACCAATTCCATTTAAGATTTCTTCTTTAGCAACATCTGGTGTAATGAAAGGAGTAAAGCCATGCTTAAGTACAATGTCCATTGCATAGCGCTCAAGAGCCATCTGTACAATTACTGCCTGATTCTTAATATAGTAGAACTTCTGTCCAGAGACCTTAGCGCCCTTATCAAAATCGAGAATATCTAATTCTTCACCAAGCTGTACGTGGTCTTTTGCTTTGAAAGAAAACTTAGTAGGTTCACCAACAAACTTAATAGCAAGGCTATCCTTGTCTTCTTTACCAATAGGAGCAAGAGGAGAAGCATAGTTAGGAATTGTCCTAATTTCATCTTGGAACTTTGCCTCTAATTCAGAGAGTTCAGCTTCCTTAACCATAAGCTCTTCTTTGATGGCTTTACCTTCGCTGATTAGCTTACTTCTTGTCTCGTTGTCGAGCTTTTGTTTCATTTTCTGAGCTGTTTCATTTCTTTTGCTTCTTAGGTTTTCTACCTCCAATAAAAGCTCAAGCCTTTCATCTTGGTCCTTAATGATAGCATCAAGGTCTACATTCATGTATCTATCCTTGATGTTCTTGGCAATTTCATCATGTCTGGTCTTTAGTTCTTTAATATCTATCATCTTTTTCCTCCGATTAAGAGTTGGCTTCCAGCTCTCTAGATTTATTACTTGCAGCACTTACTGCTTCAATAACTGCTCTTTCTAAGCCAAAGTCTTTGAGACACTTAACTCCTTCAATTGTTGTACCTCTAGCAGAGCATACCATAGTTTCTAATTCTATGGCACTTCTTCCTGTAGCTTTTTCTAAGTCAATTGCACTCTTTAGTGTATCAAGTACAATTTCTTCGGCTTTATTATAGTTTATTCCTTCTCTTATTCCACCTAAAATTAAGGCATGAATGAATTCATACACATATGCGATGGCAGAACCAGAAATACCAATAAATGCGCTAAAGAGGTTCTCTTCTAAATAAAAGGCGGAACCGAATAATGATGCTATATCAAGTGCTGTCTTCTTTTTTTCTTCAGCTAGAGAATCATTGTATGTAACTGCAGTAACAGAGCT
>DHMZ01000107.1:29069-39568 GCA_002406055.1 Spirochaetales bacterium UBA4629 | reverse complement strand
TTATCGACCAAATCTTAAGATTAGTTATGAATCATTTTCAACCTTGCTCATACCGAAAGCTTGCAAAGGAAATTGTCGCAATTAGTGGCAGTAAGGAAGCCAATGTAATAAGCGTAGAAAGTCGACTTGGAAAAGAGAGAAAGCGTGTTTTCTACAACATAAAAGTATAAAATACAAAAAAATGACATACAAATTGTTAAGTTTTTCGTTTTTCTATTTTCCTTCTTTCTTCTTTTTCCTACTATATGGTGTAGGAGTAAAAAATGGAAAAAACTACACCACATTACGGTCCTGCAGACAAACCACCTCTTAAGGAGTGGATTCCCCTCTCCATTCAGCATGTATTTGCAATGTTCGGTTCAACAATTCTAGTTCCAATTCTCGTTGGTCTAGATCCGACTACAGCGCTTTTTACAGCTGGAACAGGAACACTAATCTATATCCTTTTGACAAAAGCAATGGTTCCAGCATTCATTGGGTCATCCTTTGCTTTTATCACCCCACTTATTACCATCTCGTCGCAATATGGATGGGAATACGCAATGGGAGGAGCTTTTGCTTCTGGTCTTGTCTACTGCCTTGTCGCCTTCATCATCTCAAAAGCTGGATCTGATTGGATTCATAGAGCACTACCACCTGTAGTAATAGGCTCTGTTATCATTGTAATAGGACTAAACTTAGCGCCTACAGCAATGAATATGGCGATGTATACTAACACTTCAGATACATCAACATATAGCTTAGTCTATCTCTCAATCGCTCTAGTTACTCTTGCTGTAACTGTAATAGCAAATGTATTTTTCAAGGGCTTCTTCTCAGTAATACCAATTCTATTTGGTCTTCTTGCAGGTTACCTATTTACATTTTTCATGGGTCTTTTCTTCCCTGCATATAATTTAATTGACTTCTCAATAGTAAGTTCAGCTAAGTGGTTTGGATTCCCAAAATTCGGACTGCCTAAGTTCAAATTAGTACCGATACTAACCTTTGTAATAGTGTCATTCGCCACTATTTGTGAACATCTTGGTGATACTCTTGTTATTTCCAGGGTAGTTGGCAAAAACTACTATGAGGACCCAGGTTTAAAGAGAACTCTTCTCGGAGACGGACTAGCAACAACCTGGGCTTCTTTTTGGGGTGGCCCACCAAACACAACATACGGTGAAAACGTTGGAGTACTCGCAATTACAGGAGTATACAGTGTATGGGTAACAGGCGGTGCTGCTGTGCTCTCTGTTCTACTCTCACTATTCCCAAAGTTTGGAGCTCTTATCCAAACTATTCCCAACCCAGTACTTGGAGGAATATCTATGCTTCTCTTTGGTGTAATTGCATCTTCAGGCTTAAGAACACTTGTAGAATCTGGCGTTGATTACCAAGACAAGAGAAACCTTACTATATCATCTATCATTCTAGTCATCGGTATTGGTGGCGGTATTCTTAAGTTTAACTTAGGTTCTTCTCTCCAATTCTCACTAGGTTCAGTTGCATTAGCAACTCTCGTTGGAATAGTTCTAAATCTTATAATTCCAGTAAAGAAAAAATAAGAGAGTATAAAGCTTTCAGCATTCCCTCGTCATTTGATGAGGGAATTTTTGTTAGGAAAAGAGAATGACGAAATATCAACATGCTCTAACTTTAGTTGTTCAACCTTGCGCCATAATCCACTGCCATAGCCAGTTAGATTACCACTCTTACACATAACTCTGTGGCAAGGAATAAATATTGAGATACAATTGTGACCAACAGCTTGTCCTACTGCCTGGCTAGACATAACAGCTATGCCCTTTTCTGCTTCAATTTTTTTCTATATCACCATAAGTGATGGTCTCTTCATATGAATTATCCAACATAATTTCAGAAACTCTCTTTTAAAACAGAGTACATAGGAGGTGCAAAGGGACTTAAAAGCTTGGATCTCGCTCTGAAAAATAAACAGCTAACCAGTTTTTCGTAAGCGTAATAAAATCAGTCTCTTTTTCCTAATAATTTTTATCCAAGCTATGGGCAAAAAACCTTTGCTCTTCAAACCACAAGCCTGTTAGGCCAAGCTCATCAGACGATAAAAGTATTCTTCCTAATTTTGAGTTATAATAACTGACATACTGCATAAATCTCAAAAAAATTTATCAGCATATAGTCTTGTGTGCTATAATAAAATCATGAGTATAAACTATGAAGCAATAGCTGCTGGTGAAAGAGCTTTAAATGATTTAAACGAAGCACTGAGAACCTTAGATTCTGCTCGTACTTGGGGAATTTTTGATATCCTTGGAGGAGGGACTTTCACAACATTTTTGAAACACTCAAAAATTGAAAAGGCAAAAGATCTCCTCTATCAATGTCGTGTTTCACTTTGGGAATTTAAGAATCAATTGGCATATATTCCTTCTGTTGAAATTGACATAAGCACTTTTCTAACCTTTGCAGATTTTTTCTGCGATGGCCTTTTAGCAGACATCATCGTACAAACTAGAATTAATGAAGCAAGAAGCGAACTCTCTAATGCAATAGATGTGACGGAGAGAGCACTTGAAGAGTTAAGACTGCTTTAGAGAATAAAGTCGGCTCTCTTCTCTATTGAATAAGAAGAAAAATATTCATTTTCAAGAGGTATCCATGTTGATACAAAGCTCTCAATCTTTTCTGGAGAACGCTCTTTTAGTCTTCGTATCTGTTCTTCGCTATCTATCGATAGAAAGAAAGCATAGTCCCAATATTTTTCAAATTTAGGATGAAGGGCATAAGATCCTTCAACAATTATTTGTGACAGAAAAGGAATATTTACAACAGCTACATAATCCATAGTAGAACAAGAGAAGACCCTATATGATATATCTCTCTTCTCTTTGATTGGTTTGATAACCTCTTCAATAAAACGTTCGTAATGAATATTACCACCCTTCTCTTTAAAGCGATCTTTTGTACGAAGTTCCATTGGAAGAAAGAAATCATCCATCTTTATAACGCTTACATCTCTAATACTTGCTATGTCTTGAGAAAGAGTTGTTTTTCCAGAGGCACAGGGGCCATCAAAAACAATTATGTGTGCCCCACTATCTATCTTTGACAACACTGTTTCTACTCTTTTGTCTCTTTCTCTAATCATGATTCTACTCTAGCAGAAAAAGATAACAGTTGGAATTATACATTTTTGAGATATTTGTAATGAACTATTATATTAAGGTTTTATCCCTTTTCCCTTTCATCTAATTTGACTTCCTAGCACAATAAAAATGCCTCATATTTATCTTAACATACATATACTTTCCTCTATAAACAACGCTATCGTAGAAGTTTGGAGATAATCTTTTGCCTAATTTCCCAGCACATTGTTGAAAAATTGAAAATTTTTCGAGTAGTAGAAGGTAAAACTCTTGATAAACAAATCGAACATACCTCTAAAATTCAAGCTATACTACTAAAGATGGAAAAGTTTGAAGCTAATAACCAAAATAACAAGCCCCCAAGCATGAAGCATGAGTTACATCAACAGATTTGAGCTCTCACTTCTCACTTGGATATACTGAAGAGGAACTGAAATGTCGCATGATGTCAAAAATATAGAATCAAAACATATAACTTCAAATATGAAAAAGAACAATCTGAATTTGGCAGACGCGTCTGCCAAATTAGAGACAAGCCAAGAACAGGTATATAAAACGATAAGAAGTTTTGTAATAACTGCAAAACAGCAGATTTACTCTTCCATTAACGCCTCTATGCTTAAAGTATATTGGAATACAGGAAAAGAGATTTATGTATCTTGTGGAGAAAATGACCGAGCTACCTATGGGAAGAAGATTATCAAGTATATTTCTGATAAACTAACTTCTGAGTTCGGAAAAGGATTTAGCGAACGTAATCTCCGTAACATGCGTAAACTTTACTTAACATTTCCTGATTTGCAATCTCTTCATTTAGAGTTGAGTTGGTCTCACTATCTCCTACTGATGAATATCGAAGATGAAAAAATACGAACATTTTATCTTTGCGAAACAGTAAAATCAGGATGGAGCGTCCGTCAGCTAGAAAGACAGATAAATACAATGTTCTATCAGAGGCTTCTTGCAAGTCGAGATAAAGAAAGTGTTTCAAAGGAAATCCAGAGGAGCTCCCCAAAACCTGAATATGAGAACATCATAAGAGATCCATATGTACTTGAATTCTTGGATCTTCCACCTAATGAACATTACTATGAATCTGATTTAGAAGAAGCTCTAATAACTCATCTACAGAAATTCCTCTTGGAACTTGGAAGAGGGTTCTCATTTGTAGCACGTCAGAAACACTTCAACATTGATGGCCGTCATTTTTATATTGACCTTGTCTTTTACAATTACATAACAAAATGCTTTGTTCTGATTGATCTCAAAACAGGAGACCTAATGCATCAGGATATTGGGCAAATGCAGATGTATGTGAACTATTATACAAGACATATGATGAATGAAGGAGATAATCCTCCTATAGGAATATTGTTATGTGCACAAAAAAGCGATACTTTAATCAAGTTAACATTGCCAGAAAACAATACACAAATCTATGCAGCAAAATATATGCCATATATGCCAACAGAAGAGGAATTGAAAAAAGAGCTAAACCTTAAAGACTTTGAAAAACTGGAGAATAACTATGGAAAAGATGAAAATGCACTCAATGAATAAGATAGATGAGAATGTCAAAAAAATAGCAACACTGTTTCCTGAGTGTATAACCGAAACACTCATGCCAAATTCTGACGGGGGGGGTATAAATTAACAAAGGTTGTTGATTTCGATATCCTTAGACAAATCTTCTCAAAGACAGCAATCGAAGGAAATAAAGAGCGTTATCAATTTACATGGCCTGACAAGCGTAAAGCAAGAGCCATAGTAAATCAAGAAGTCAATTCTGCTCTTCGCCCCTGTCGAGAAGAATCTGTCAACTTTGATACAACTGAGAACCTTTACATCGAAGGTGACAATCTCGAAGTTCTTAAGCTCCTACAAGAAACTTATCTTGGCAAAATCAAGATGATTTACATAGACCCACCTTACAATACCGGCCATGATTTTGTCTATGAAGATGACTTCTCTCAAAAAGCTACCGAGTATTCTTCCAACAGCGGTCAATACGATGATCAAGGCAATCGTCTCGTAGAAAATACTGAGTCAAATGGTAGATTTCATACAAATTGGCTTAATATGATGTATCCAAGGCTTCTACTAGCAAAGGATCTTCTCTCAGAAGATGGAGTCCTATTCATTTCAATTGATGATCATGAATTAAACAATGCGCTATCATTGTGTTCAGAAATTTTTGAAAACCAAAACATTATTGTAACTCTTCCTAGGGTAACAAAAAAAGCTGGAAAAACAACTGATTGTATTGCACAAAACCATGATTATGTTATTGTCATCTCTAAACAATATAATAAATTAAAAATCTATCTTCCTTCTCACACTGATGATGGATTCAAGTATGCAGATGAATTCGAAGCAAATCGAGGCAAATACAAACTTAATCAAACATTGGACTATGACAGTCTTCAGTACAGCGAAAGTCTAGATTATCCAATCATCATAAACGGCGAAACTCTGTACCCAGGAGGGTCATATAAAAGGTATTTAGAAAGAAAAGCAGGTAATCACGCTCGAGCCGATTGGGCTTGGAGATGGAGCAAAGAATTATTTGAATTTGGCTTGTGTAATAATTTTATAGTATTAAAAAAATACAACGGATATTCCCGAATTTACACAAAGACTTATCAAAATTGCACCATTGAAAAAAACGGAAAAGAATTCAAAATAATCTACATTGATAGGACAAGACCAATATCCTCTTTAGAGTTTGTAGATAACAAATATTCCAATGATAATTCTAAAAAAAACATAACAAACCTATTTGGAGAAAACATATTTGATTATTCAAAACCAGTTTCTCTTTTGAAATCACTTATTAGTTTTTCAACAAGAGATAAAGATATCATCCTTGACTTTTTTTCAGGCTCTGCCACAACAGCCCATGCTGTCATGAAGCTCAATGCAGAAGATGGAGGGCATCGCAAATTCATCATGGTGCAACTTCCCGAGAAGTGTGATGAGAAATCAGAAGCATATAAAGCTGGGTACAAGAACATATGTGAGATTGGAAAAGAACGTATCAGAAGAGCTGGCAAACAGATTCTTGAAGAGATGAAGAATAAGAATGGAGATTTATTTGCAGAAGAAACCTCTTTAGATATTGGCTTTAGAGATTTAAAGCTTGATTCATCAAACATGAAAGATGTTTATTACACTCCAGATTCTCTTGATAAGGATATGCTTGATGGACTTATCTCCAATATCAAAGAAGATAGGACACCAGAGGATCTTCTTTTCCAGGTAATGCTAGACCTTGGTATTCTTCTCTCTGCAAAGATTACTGAGGAAGAAATTGATGGTAAAAAGGTCTTCAATGTTGATGACAATTATCTTATTGCCTGTTTTGATAATGATGTTGATGAAAATGTAATCATTGAGATTGCAAAGAAGAAGCCTACTTACTTTGTGATGAGGGACTCTTCTCTTGCAAATGATTCTGTATCTGTAAACTTTGACCAATTTTTTGCACGCTATAGTCCTGATACTGTGAGGAAGGTGCTCTGATGGAATTCAAGTTTAAGATACAGGATTATCAGACGGAGGCTGTAGACGCCGTAGTTAATGTATTTGAAGGTCAACCATATAACAACGGTTTGTCATATGTAAAGGATCTTGGCACTAACAACTCATTTCTCGAAGAAGACATAATTGGCTATAGCAATAACCTAGTTGCTCTTGATAGCACAAATTTGTTTAACAATATTACTAACATACAGAGAAACAACAACATACCCCAATCTGAGTCTCTATCAAAAGAGTTGGGAGCTTGTTCTCTTGATGTCGAGATGGAAACAGGAACTGGAAAGACCTATGTCTACATCAAGACGATGTTCGAGCTAAACAAAAAATATGGATGGAGCAAATTCATTGTCGTTGTTCCATCCATCGCTATCAGGGAAGGCGTTAAGAAAACTTTTGAGATGACTGTAACCCACTTCATGGAATATTACAGGAAGAAAGCAAGATTCTTCGTCTATGCCAGTGATAACCTCAATAAGATTGAGAGTTTCTCCTCAAGCAATGATCTTAGTGTGATGATCATCAATACGCAATCATTCAACTCCTCTCTCAACGAGGGAGCTGTGAACAAGTATTCGAGGATCATCTACACAGAACGTGATGAGTTTGGGTCTAGAAGGCCTATTGATGTAATCAAAGCGAACAGACCTATTCTCATCCTTGATGAACCTCAGAAAATGGTAGGGGCTAAGACTCAGCAGGCTCTAAAGAACTTTAATCCTCTATTTAGCATTAACTACTCCGCCACCCATAGAAAGAAGCACAATGCTGTATATGTTCTTGATGCACTAGATGCCTATAATAAACGCCTAGTCAAAAAGATTGAAGTTAAAGGTTTCGAAATTAAGAATATCCTTGGAATAGATGGCTATCTTTTTCTTCATGAGATTGTGCTCTCAAAAAACAATCCACCTATGGCAAAGATTGAGTTTGAGAAACTTCAAAAGAATGGCGTAAAGCGTGTCGTCAGAAATTTCAGGCAAGGCGAAAGTATTTATGCTGAATCTGGAGAGATGGAGCAATACAAAAAGGATTATTTCATCAACTCTATTGATCCTCTCAGAAACAGCATCTCACTTGGCAACGGCACTACCCTCTGTGCAGGAGATGCTGTCGGCGATGTTTCTGAGGATGATATTCGCAGAATACAGATTAGAGAGACCATAGCATCCCATTTTGACAAAGAAGAAGAGCTATTTAACAAAGGCATCAAGACTCTTTCCCTCTTCTTCATCGATGAAGTTGCAAAATACAGACAGTACGATGAAAATGGAGAGACTTCCCTAGGGGAGTATGGCAAAATATTTGAGGATGAGTATAAGGCTGAGCTTGATAGAAGACTAACATCATTCACAGATACACCGTATCAAAAATATCTCAGGGAGATGTGCTCAGATGTGCACAAAGTCCACAACGGCTACTTCAGCATCGATAAGAAAGGTCACTTCATTAACAGCAAGGAAAAAGACTCAGAAGAGAATACTTCTACATTTGACCTTATTATGAGAAACAAAGAGCGTCTTCTTAGTTTCGAAGAACCTACTCGTTTCATCTTCTCACACTCTGCTCTCCGTGAAGGTTGGGATAACCCAAATATATTCCAAATTTGCACTCTGAAACATTCTAATAACGATATCGCACAACGCCAAGAAGTCGGAAGAGGACTCAGAATCTGTGTTGATAAAGATGGTAATAGAATGGACAAAGAACTACTTGGAGCCGAAGTCTTCAGTGTCAACATGCTTACTGTTATCGCAAGCGATAGTTATGCCTCTTTTGTTACCAATCTTCAGAATGAGATGAAGGAAAACATGGCCGAAAGACCAAGAAAAGCAACTCTAGACTATTTTCTTGGAAAGACTATCCGTACTGAAGAAGGAAAACGACATGTCATATCAGCTGTTGAAGCAAATCAAATACTTTACTATTTAATTAGTAATAGTTATATTGATATGGACAATGCTGTAACCGACAAGTTTAAGAACAATGAGAAGAATGGAACTCTCGCTGATATGCCAGAACTTGTTCAACCATTAAAAGATGGCATTGTCAAACTTGTTAAAGCAGTGTTTGATCCAAACGTGCTTAACGAACTCTTCAAAGATGCAAGAGATACTAAGATTCCTAATAATCCTCTTAATGAAAATTTTAGCAAGAAGGAGTTCCAAGAACTCTGGAAGGCCATAAGTCCCAAATTTGTCTATAAGGTTGATTTTGACAGCGATGAATTAATTCCCAAAGCAATCGACTATATCAATAGCAATCTTAGTGTAAAACAGCTTCAATATATCATCAGCAAAGGTGAGCAGAAAGACAAGATGACACAAGATGAAATTGAGATAAAAGACAGTTTCAAAACTACAGGGTCAGCAAACAGGAAGCTAGAAAGAAAGACATCATCAACCCCATATGACCTAGTTAAAAGGATATCAAAGGCCACAAAGCTTACAAGGAAGACTGTTATAGCTATCCTAAAGGGATTGAATGACGCTACTTTTGATATGTTCAAGCTCAATCCAGAAGACTTTATTGCTCAGGTATCAAAGTTTATCAACTCTCAGAAGGCGACAATGATTGTGGAGAACATCTCCTACTCTGAAGCGCAAGGGGTTGCTCCATATGATTCTTCTATCTTTACTGCTGAAAAGATCGACAGAGAACTTGTAAAAGCATATGTCGGGACTAAGAGTGTACAGAAATATATGTTCCTTGACAGTAAAGTAGAAGAAGGCTTTGCCAAAGAGATGGATATTCCAGATAACGAAGTCTACATTTACGCCAAACTTCCTAGAGGATTCCAGATTCCAACCCCTATGGGCAATTACACACCAGACTGGGCTATCGTTTTCCATCAGGACACAATGAAACACATTTTCTTTGTTGCTGAGACCAAGGGCACTTTAGACTCTGAGGAGATCCGAAACATTGAAAATGGGAAAATCTCATGTGCAAAGAAACTATTCAGCTCTATACGCACAAGATATATCCGTTGTGATCATGTAAGCTCATACCAGGATCTTATGGATAAGGTCATTGGAAAAGCAGAATAAAAGATACCTTGTCAGAGAAGACTGACATAAAGTGTCAGTCTCTCTTCAGCCTCCTGTGTACACATCATTAATGCCATATATAAGCCACTATCCGAATAATTTTCACTCATTTGTCTGATTTACGCTCTTAGCATACCTTTAAAAGAATGGCATCTTAGCTGAACTTTTTTAATTGCAAAAGTACATCATCGTAAACGTTTTTACTATGGTAAAAATTATAGAGAGGAAATAAAATAAAAGCATGGAAAAGAAACAATTTAATTTAAGATTAGGTTTTCATAAGTTTTTCACTATTGTTTATCTTCCACTCTCTATTGCATTCTCTGTTTTTGTTGCAATAGGAAACTATTTTTCAATTGGAAGATTAGAACTAACATCACTTTTTTCTTATATCGAAGCTGTTAGCTTGATGTTGCCATACATTGCTGCAGTTCTTAATACTGTAGCATTAATTGGACTACTTGGTTTTACATCTTTTGGAAGAAGAACAATCCTTTTCTCTGAAACATTTAAGATTCTTCTCCTTCTCTTTGTAATTTTCGGCAATATGGTAGAAGGCAACATGGTTAAAGCACTTATTGCTTCTCTAATTGCTATCTTCGATGCTTTTGTTTATGGCTATTATAGGTCTAGAGAAGAATACTTCGTCGTAGGAGGAAGATCATATAAAGAAACAAGAGCATATTTCTTAAACAAAGAGAAAAAAGAAGCAGTCAAAATTCCAAACTCTGTTTGTCCTTGCAGTACCACAAATTGCTCTATTCTCTCCGAAAAGACAACAAATAATTGTTGCGCAAAAAAAGCA
>DHMZ01000107.1:0-28978 GCA_002406055.1 Spirochaetales bacterium UBA4629 | reverse complement strand
CAGAAGAACCTAAAGCAGAAGAAAGAAATAAAGAGGAAGAACAAAAAATGGAAGAAACTAATAAAGAAACTGTTATTGATGAACTTAAGCTCACGCCTTTTGATGAAGAAGTTGCTTTAAAAGACACAATAAAAAAGACAACTGTTATCTACAGCAATAAAGATAATGATAGTGTCAAAATGATTTCCTCTACTCTTATTCTTCTAAGAGATAAAACTATCTTAAACATTCTTGTTGATAACCCAACAGATGAAACATTCGTTAAAGAGGAATGGCTAATACAAAATAGAATCCATTATATTTCAGAGAAAGAATTACTACCAAAAGCTCAAACAACTCTTTCTTTTGAAATAAACAGGGTAACTGACAGATTATCTATCTCTCTTCTATCTCTTGTTAATGAGCAAGGCGAGACAACTAAAGCATAGAAATAGGGTCAACATCAACCTCTAAGTGCGCTCCTGAAGGAACCTTGAAAGAAGACAAGAGTTTCGATGTAAAAGAAAGGAGAGCACTTATTTTTGTGCTTCTTAAGAGCACATGATAGCGCCACTGTTGTGCTTGCTTTTCAATCAAGCATGGAGAAGGCGAGAAGATTTCAATATCTTCATTGTTGAGTGCTAATTTTTCAGCACAGCAGCCCAAAGCCTCTGCCGAGTCTCTAGCTTTTTCTTCGCTTTTACTTCTAATAGTTAGATTAATTAATCGTGTATATGGAGGGAAAAGTGTTTCTCTTCTTTCTGATAATTCTGAATCATAAAAATCTTCAAGACGATTCTCTGCTACACAAACAATAGCTTTAGCTAGTGGTTGCATTGTTTGTATTACAACGCGTCCATCATCACGATAACGCCCCGCCCTACCTGAAACTTGATATAGTAAGCTAAAGGTCCTCTCTCCTGCTCTAAAATCAGGAAGAGAAAGAGAACTATCAGCATTAAGTATTCCGACAAGGGAAACTAGTGGAAAATTTAACCCCTTTGCTATCATTTGCGTCCCAAGAAGAATATCAATTTTCCCCTCTTTAAACTCTTTTAATATCTGAGCAGTCTTTTCTTTGTCACCCTTTATGCTATCGGTATCGAGTCTCTCAATTCTGCTATTTGGGAAAAGCAATCGAACCTCTTCTTCCGCCATTTCTGTTCCAAAACCACTTGGGACCAAATCCCTACTATTACAAACAGGACAAGTTTTAATGAGTGGAGAAGAATAGCCACATGTATGACAAACTAAGCGCATATCTTTCTTATGATATGTTAGAGAAACAGAACAATTAGGGCACTGAAGAATATGACCACAGCTTTTACAAACATAGCCATAGGAGAAGCCTCTTCTATTTAAAAACAAAATTACCCCTCTTTTTTGTGAAAGAGCATATCTTATTTCTTCCTCTAGACTTTGGCTTATGTTTCTCTCTTCACCAACCATATTTACTACTTTAATTCTAGGATATCTTGCTTCTCCTATCCTATTTTTCATAACTATCGAGGTAATCTTTTGACTCTTCATCAGTCTCCATGCTTCCATTGATGGAGTTGCAGAACCCATAATTAATTGAACACCTAACTTTCCAGCTCTATACTGAGCAACTTGTCTAGCTGAATAGCGAGGAGTAGAACCAGACTTGTAAGAGGTCTCATGCTCTTCATCAAGTACAATTAGACCTAGATTCGGACAAGGAGCAAAAACACTGCTTCTTGCCCCTATAACAATGTCTACCTCTCCATTAATAATTCGCATCCATTCTTTTAGACGCTGAGAAGGAGTAAGTGAAGAATGAAGAATAGCAACCCGTTTATTAAAGCGATTATAAACTTCTCCTCTTAATTGATGTGTAAGCGTAATTTCAGGAACAAGATACAGTACTTGCTTTCCTTCTTTTATAACGTCTTCTGCTCTTCTAAGATAAACTTCACTCTTACCAGAACCTGTTACACCAAAGAGATAGACAGCTCCATCTTTTTTTTCTCGCAATATGGAGAGTGCCCTACTTTGCTCATCTGTAAGCTTTTCAACAGGCGAAAATGATGAGATGTTATCAAAAGCAGAATATTCGCTTTCTCTTCGTCCGGATGGAATCATCAAAGAAAGATTAACGCCAACACTCGAAAGATACATATGCGTCATCCATTCTGCTAACTCAATGAGTTCTTTTGTAAAAACAGCCTCTTTGTCGATAACTCTCTTTATTGGCTTTATTTCGTAATCATTCTCTTCTATTTTATCTAGTTCTTCTATTACAAAGCCTGTTTTTTCCATCTTTCCAAAAGGAACGACCACTCTCTTTCCAAAAAGAGATGTTTCTTCTTCCTTTGGTGGGACCAGATATGTGTAGACATTATTTAATGGGATATTTAAAACAACAGATACCCACTTCACGCTTTTTCGTCTCCAATAGAGCTCATAATGAATTTCAGGTCTTCCCAAATAGGTGCTCTAAGCCCTCTATTATTGGTTAAATCGAGTGGAGAATAGGTACAAAAAGTAGTAATGCCATTTATTGTATATGTTTTTCCTCTAAGTTCATCAAATGACATATTTTTGCGTAGCATATATTGAGCAACGTTTTCACCAAGGAGCACCAATGCTTTTGGCTTTATGGAAAGCATCTCCTCTTTAAGATGGTCTTTACAAACAGATGCTATTTCTCTAGAGAAAGCTTTAACAGGACATTTAATTAATGATGACACAGCTATCTCTTTTCTTTCTATGTTCATCGCACCTAACCACTTTGAAAAGTAGAGTGAAGATTCAGGAGAAAAAAGAGTATCACCTTCAGGAGACGGAAGAATAAAGAATAGTTTTGGCTCTTTGTTTAAAATAGGCTCAGCGTAGACTCTTCTTGAGAAACAAGCTTCGCATTTATGGCAAGAAGAAACATCTTCCTTATATGGCTTATCTTCAACTTTTTGAGGTGTAGTTAAAGAGTATAAATAAGAGTCATGTTCTTCCATCAAACTGTCATTTGAGAAGAGTGCCTCTGCCTCATCTAACATTTCTAGAAAGTATTCTTTAGTAATATTTTCGCTCATGTTCTTCCTCAAACCATTTATACTCATCCTCATCATAGCTTATTTTAGCTAGATATAATCCACTTGAAGGAAATGTTTTTAGAGCATTAGCTCTATTTTTGCTATCTAGTCTCTCTTTAAAGGATTCACTATCTTCATTCTTTAAAGCACACTCAACCATAGTACCTACCATGCTTCTTACTTGATGATACAAAAAAGCATTTCCTACAACTCTGTATTTATAAACTCTCAAGCCATAGAGATCTTTTTCTTCACTCCATTGTGATACATAAATGTCCCTAACTTTAGATTCACATATATCTTTCGAAGAGCAAAATGTTGTGAAATCATGAGTTCCCTTAAGCATAGATGCATACTCATTTAGAAGAGAAAGATTTGGTAGACTCTTTATTGCTATCACTCTGTCTTTGTCAAAAGGAAGAATTGAATCATAGCTTTTAATGAAGTACCAATACTCCCTAGACATTGTTGTAAAGCGTGCATGGAAAAGATCTTTCATCTCTTCTGATGAAAGAATTCTAATTGAAGGAGGAAGCTTTGAATTTAGTATGAAAGAGTAAGCTTTAGCATCAATAGAGGAATTAGTGTCAAAATGAGCAACCTGACAGAGTGCATGAACACCACTATCTGTACGTCCAGAACCTTGAAGAAAGACCTTTTCACCTAGTAAAAGACTAAGTTCATTTTCTATTGTACTTTCAACTGATGGAGCATTATCTTGATTCTGCCAGCCATGAAAAGACGAGCCATCATAGCTTATTACAAGCTTAATTCTCTTTTTATCTTCTGGCATTGTTACAGATGGTCTCTTCCAATCTTTTCTACTCATTTTCTATAACCACAAAAGCAAGAGAATAGTCCCCATCATGAGAAATAGAGAGGTGAATAGCCTCTTTCCTTTTGCCACCTAAGAGAATATATGGAGCACCCATAGAATCTTCTCTTATTTCTATATCTAAGGGAGTAATACCCATAAAACCAGTTCCAAGCGCTTTTACTAAGGCCTCTTTAGAAGCAAAGCGTGAACCATAGTACTCACTTTTGTTCACTCTATTCTCAGCTTCTTTTCTTTCATATGGAGTAAATAGATGCTCAAAAAGGCTCTCTCTATATTCACTAAATCGTGAATTAAGAACTATATCAGTACCAATCTTAATCATCACTCAGATGCACTATTTTCAAAAAGGATTCTTACTGTAGCAGGAGATGCTGCAACACTCAGGCCATTAGAAGTAAAGATGTCTCTATCATATTCAAGGGAGACAACTCTTCTAGCAATGCCATCGCTCATAACATCTGAAAAATCTACAGTCGCAGTAATAAGCGAAGGATCTACAAGATAAATAACACTATCATTACCTGTAATTACAACATCAATAGAATCAGGAACAAGTGAAATTGGCTGGAACGAGCTACTCTCATCAAGAATAACCTTAACAGGAATAGTAACAACTCTATCTGTGGCGTTTAGGAATCTAATCGAAACAACAATAGCTAAAGCGCAGATGAAGGAAACTATCTTAACAACCCAATTAGCAAAAACTACAGAGGAAAATTTATTCTGTGACTGCATTGTTGTCATCCTCCTTGTTGTTATTTGATTCTATCTTTATGTCTTGAGGAACTACATCCTTGCCACTTAATAGCATCAAGAGCATTTCCTTAACAACATCGGAATCTAAGTTATAGTAGATGTTGGCATTGTATGCTAGAGAAATAGCACCTGTCTCTTCAGATACAATTAGAATAACAGCATCAGATTCCTCACTTAAACCAAGCGCAGCACGGTGTCTTGTACCAAACGTATCTTTAATTGATGTCTGTTTGGATAGAGGTAAATAGCAAGCTGCGTATGTACACTTTCCACCTTGAATAACACATGCTCCATCATGAAGAGGCGTATCATGGTCAAATATTGTAAGAATCAAGTTTGCAGATAGGTCAGCATTTAGTTTTGTTCCAGATTCATATATATTTTTCAAATCTGTATTTCGAGGGAAAACTATCAAAGCTCCCCTCTTTTTACTTACTAAGGTAGTACATGCATTTAGAACAGAATCTAACTGGCTAGAAGATGTTTGGGAGGACCTAAAAAGACCTCTTCGTTTCGTTCCAGAAAAAGCTCTTCTTAGTTCTGGAGTGTAGAAGACAACTATAGCCATCAAGAATGGAACCAAAAGCCCCTTCATTACAGTTAGAATAACCTTCAATTCCAAGACATATGAAAAGCCATAAAGAATAACTATGGCTACAATGATTGAAGCAAGTTCTCTAGCTCTAGTCTCGGCCACAGCCATATAGAACTTGTAAATCAAAAATGTCAGTATTAATGTTTCGAGGGCCAATCGTACATAATCTAAAGTAGATAAGCCATTAAACAATTCAACCATCATCTGTTCCTTTTCTAATTAAACCCAGTTTAGCGTCCGACTAACTGCCTTCTTCCAAAATCCTACCTTTTTTTGCCTCTCCTTGTCATCCATTGTAGGTGTCCACCTTGTCTGTTCTTTCCAATAAGAACGCAAAGAATCAACATTTTTCCATACACCTACCGTTAAACCGGCTGCATAAGCTGCCCCCAAAGCTGTAGTTTCCGCAATAACTGGTCTAATTACAGGCTTAGAGAGGATATCTGACTGGAAGGCCATAAGAGGCCAGGAATTTGTCATCCCACCATCAACCTTTAAATATTTTATCTCAACACCACTGTCCTCTTCCATAGCGCAGAATATGTCATATGCTTGAAAAGCTGTTGCTTCTAATACTGCACGACAAATATGTTCACGAGAGGCATATCCAGTAAGACCAGCAATTACTCCACGGGCATCGCTACGCCAATATGGAGCAAATAGACCGGCAAAAGCTGGTACAATATATACTCCACCACAATCTTGAACGGAAAGGGCAAGCTCATCTAACTCCTTAGCAGATGATACCATCCTCAAGTTATCTCTTACCCACTGAACAAGAGAGCCCGCAACAGCAACAGAGCCTTCTAAAGCATATATTGGCTTTTCACCCTCTATGCGATATGCCACGGTTGTTAATAGTCCATGCTGCGAATAACAGATTTCTTCACCAATATTGGCAAGCATGAAGCATCCGGTACCATACGTACACTTACTACTTCCTTTATCAAAACAAGCTTGACCAAAGAGAGCTGCCATCTGGTCTCCAAGTATTCCACAAACTGGGATTGATGCTTTAAATGGACCATCTGGGTCTGTATAGCCATAGATAACACCAGAAGAAGATACTATTTCAGGTAAACATTCCTTCTTTACACCTATTATTGATAGTAGCTCATCATCCCATTTCTGAGTTGCTATGTTCATTAGCATATATCTTGAGGCATTAGTAACATCGGTAATAAGCGCTTTTCCACCTGTTAATCTATATGTCATATATGTATCAATAGTACCAAAGACAAGACGACCTGTATCTGCATTCTTTTTAACAGCAGGAATGTTATCTAATAGCCATCTAATTTTTGATGCAGAGAAATATGGAGAATATAATAGCCCAGTCTTCTGTCGAATAAAATCTTCACTAACTATTTTAGATAGCACATTATCTATATAATCAGATCCCCTCAAATCTTGCCAAACAATCGCATTATGATAGCTTTTTCCAGTCTCTCGATCGAATGCTATAATTGTTTCTCTCTGGTTTGTTATTCCAATTGCAACAATGTCATCACCCTGAATACCTGTTTTTTCGAGAGAATCAGTAATTACAGCACATGTATTTCTCCATATCTCTTCTGGATTATGTTCAACCCAACCTGGACGTGGATAGATTTGCTTATGCTCTATTTGACTAGTTGAAACAATATTATTGTTCTCATCAAAAATAATGAATCTAGTGCTAGTTGTTCCTTGGTCTAGTGCTCCTATATACTTCATCTAATACCTCTCTATTACTATATATTACCAAAAGGTAGAGGTATTACCTCAAAATTATTCTTAGATTTTTTGACCATCTTTGAGCTTGTTAATGCAGTAATCGAATTATCATTCTTTAACTGCTCTATTAAAGTTGATTTAGCTTTTTCCATATCACTCAAACTAACAGACAGCATAGACTCTTTAATATCACGCCTTAAACTATCTGTTATTTCATATAAATAGCGTCTTAAATCAACAATACCTTTACTTTGTGGTCCAACAGGTCTCACATCTTTTGCTAAAACTTTTAGCTTAGCATTTTCAAGCTTCTCTTCTGTTAAATCTTCTTTTTCAATAGAAAGGAAAAAGTCATCTATAGTCTTATCAAGTCTTGGATCTCTGTAACTATAGAAGTAAATAATATTCTCAGTTATATCTAGAGAAGCACCTGTTCCATACGCACCACCTTTCTCTCTTACTAGAGTCCATAACTCAGATTGAGAGAGGATAGAAATAAGCATTCGCTCTGAAGAACAATAGTTTTTATCTTCAGCGCAAACTGGTGCCGAAAGAGCTATATATGAGACAGGAGTTGAAAATGTGTATGCAATATTCTTCTTCTCATTAGTACTAATAATGTGACTTGCTTCTCCACTTCTCTCCTCTCCTCTAATTCCTTTTATAAACAAAGAAGAAAGAGAAGCAAAATCATCCACAACATCATCTTCACATGTCAGATGGTAAATAACCCTATTTTTAGAAAAGACTTTTTCAGAAACTTCTTTTAGCTTTTCTCCAATATCTTCACTTTTTTGCTTTAGCATGCTCTTTATTTTTATCCAATAGCTCAAACCTTGAGTTTTCTCTGAAATATATAAACTAGGAGAAAAAGTACGTGATGAACTAGTTAAAGAAAAGAGATGTGCTTGAGAAACAACAGATGATTCAAAATCACTCTCAATATCTTTTAAAACTGCACTAATTCTTTCAGAAGATGAAAAATCGCCTTCGTTTATAAGAGATAAAACTAAATCTAGGCTCTCTTTAAAATGTTCATTAAGACTTTTAAAACGAATAAGGAGAAAATCTCTCTCTTTGCCTGAACACGTTGTTCCACATTCAAAAATAGAAGAAAAAGCCCCTGTTGAGAAACGTAGTTTTGTTAGAAATTCTGAATAAGAAAGTTCGCCCACATTTGTCATTGTAATAACACGACTAAGCAAACTAACATACTCAAGCTCTTCTATCGTCAAGTCACTTACATCGAAGGCAATATCTGAATACACAATTCCATTAGTGTGAAGAGGTGAAACTATTATTCCATAATGCTCTTCCCTTTTTATTTCATTTGTTATATTTGGAATATCACTCAAAGTAAGACGAGGCAGAGATTTAAGACTCTCTACAGAATCCTTTTCTCCTTCATATTTTTTATATCTCTTTTCGTCCTCATCTGAATAATAGCCCTTTCTTTCTTCGATTTTTCTTTGTATTTCTGCTTCTCTCTTTGTGGAATTATTCTTATCCATTACAATAATAGATAGCAAAACGTTGCTATTATTGAGCAGATTTTTCTCAATCCACTTTTCAAAAAAATTACCATCTTCCTCTAGCGATTCTCGTATGTACTGAATCTCCTTTCTTGGCTCAAGCATCTCTGATGGATTTTTTCCATATGCCCAACCTTTATCAACTCGTGTAAAGAATATTCTATAGCCAGTAGGAAGTCCCTCTTTTATCTCTTGATGTCTGAACTCCATTCGTCTAATGGAGGCTTCAATCAGCGTTTTATCGAGTCCTTCCTCAACAATTTCCCTTAGGGAAGAAAAAATCATCTCTTTGATTTTTTCACTATCCTTTTCTTCTGCCCCTGAAACACCCACAGCAAATGTCAAATTTACTTCAGAATCATTCATCCCACTCTCTGAAGATATATCCAAACCTAGCCCAGATTCGATTATTCTCTTATACAAAGGACATCCAGGATTTCCTAAAAGAATATCGACAAGCAAAGAAAGAAGCGTATTTAGTTTAGAATCTGATGATGGTCCCAAAAGCCAAGAGAGCATAACAGATGCGCTATCGTCATCTTCATCGCTATCACTTGTAGCTCTTACGGTTTTACCTTCAGACCATTCTTTAGGGCTTTTTGCTCTCTCAATTTTTTCTCCCCTTTCCCTATCTTTTAGATAGTTGTCATTTAAGAAAGAAAGCTTTTCTTCTATATCCAAATTTCCGTAAAGGAAGAGCGTTATGTTATTAGCTACATAATATTTTCTGTATGTTTCAATAAACTTTTCATAACTCAAATCAATTATATCAGGTGGATTTCCACCGGACTCAAACCTATAAGGCGATTTCTCATCAAATAAGAACCTATTTATTGTACTTTGAACAACACTAGAGTGATCTGAAATATCGCCTTTCATTTCAGAAAAAACCACTCCTTCTGCTTGGAGAGAATTTTTAGTTTTAACAAGCCTAATTCCCTCTTGCATAAAAGATTCTTTTCTTAAAAGCGAATCAAAGACTGCATCGGTATAGACAGAGAATATATTATCAAAATCTTTCTTTACAGGACTTGCTGCAGGAAAGTATGTTCTATCTGGCCCAGTCATTGCATTTAAAAATGTATTGCAACTATTACGATCGATTGTCATAAAAGGATCCCTAACAGGAAACCTTTTACTTCCAGTTAGAACTGTGTGCTCTAAGATATGGAAAACACCTGTGTTATCAAATGGTGGGGTATAAATATTATAAGAAAAGAAGCACTCATTATCATCTGAAGATAAGAAGTAGACTTCCATATCTGTTTTAATATGCTTAAATAGATATCCTATAGAGTTATAATCACTAATCTCTTTTACATCTAAAAGACGAAAACCACTATAAACATTGTTTACTTTGTATTGTCCAAACATGTGCTAATTATAGCTAATAAAATAAGAAGGAAATAGCACATTTGAATTTTATGAGCATGGGTGTAATGCTAGCCCAATTTTACGGCCATTGAACTATTAATAACGCTTTTACACACATGGACAGGCAATTAAAAAATGAAACATTTCTAGATGGCACATTTACCATGCTAATTAGCGTAATAGCATATTTGTTTTCCTTTTAAAGAAAATGTAATATTATTTGCCTATGTTATATATAGGACCACATGTTTCAATTTCAGAATCAATAGCTTTAGCTCCTGAAAGAGCTTATAGTTTTGGCGCTACAGGCTTTGCTCTTTTTTCTAAGAACCAAAGAATGTGGAAAAGTTCCTCTTTAAAAAGTGACGAAATTGAAAAATTTAAAATAAATTTATCCTCACTAGGATATAAAAAAGAAGCAATACTTCCACATGCTGGGTATTTAATTAATCCAGCTTCTCCTTCAGAAGAATTACAGGAGAAATCACTTTCTCTTTTCCTCGATGAGATGAATAGACTCCACTCTTTAGGTTTAAGCGTTATCAATATCCATCCTGGTGCTTATAAAGAAGGAGAAAAAATAGACGGCATAAAACGTTCTGCCTTGATGATTAATAAAGTATTGGAAGCTTATCCTGATATGAGAGTTTCAATAGAGAACACAGCTGGTGCAGGAACGATAATTGGATCGAAATTTGAAGAACTTGCTCAAATATTTGATGAAATAAAAGAAAAAGAAAGAGTTGGCTTTACCCTCGATACAGCACACCTTTTTGGTGCAGGTTATGATGTAAAGAGTGATGTAAATGGCGTCCTTGATTCATTTTTCAATATGTTTGGAGAGAATAAACTATTCGGAATGCACTTAAATGATTCTAAAGTTCCTCTCGCCTCTAATAAAGATAGACACGATAACATTGGTAAGGGGCTAATTGGAAAAGAAACCTTTATTGAAATAGTTAAAAGAAAAGAAGTTCAAAACATCCCTCTTATTCTTGAAACACCAGATGAAAGCCTCTGGAACGAAGAAATTAAGGAACTATTAGATGCTGGAAAATAAAAATAGAATTCTTGTTTTAGGTCATAGAGGTGCACCATTAAAAGAAATTGAAAACACTCTTGCCTCTTTTAAAAGGGCAATACTAGATGGTGCTGATGGCGTTGAATTAGATGTTAGAGTAACAAAAGACCATCGTTTGGTAGTTTCTCATGATAACTCTCTTAAAAGAGTATATGGCGTAGATTTGAAAGTTGAAGATTCAACATTAGATGAAATACACAAAGTTGCTCCAGAAATACCACTACTAGAAAATGTGTTTACTTCCCTTGGTCCAATATACTACGACATAGAAATAAAAGCAGATCAACCAATTGACTATAATAAAGAGGTAGTAACATTACTTATTCAAGAATTAGAAATGCACAAAGAGATAACAAAAAATCTAGTCGTTTCTTCTTTCAATCCTTTAGCAATGCGCCTATTTGCTAAACTAACAAAAAATAAGTATCCAATGGGAATAATCTATGATGGTCCTCCAACCTCTCTACCTTCAATAATGAGACGAGGACAAGGAAGATTTTTCTTCCCATGCTCTTTTCTAAAACCAAAGTGGGATATTGCTACACGAGAAAAGAAAAGTAAGAAAAAATATCCTGTTTGTCCATGGACTGTCGATACTGTTGATGCGCTTTGGGAGATGGTAAAACTTAATCCTCCATTCATTATTACAAATGATAGTGAGAAAATTGTTAGAACTCTCCGAGAAGATATCCACAGGTAATTCTAATTTGGTATTCGAGTAATCGTGCTGATGAGTCTTCTTCGCTATCGCCAGAAATAGCGTAGTGCATCGTAGGATATTCTTTCGTAGTTCCTGTTGAATTATCAATCTTTGTAATTGTTCCTTCAGAGTACGCGTAGACAAGACCGAGGGATGAAACTCTATCAACAATACCTATTCTTACCATGTAAATTATTTTCTTATCACTATAGTTTTCTTTTAGATAATCCAAAGCTTCCTCTTGGTCTTCTCCTCCAAGCTCTACAACCTCAGGAGGAGTAAGTGACAATGTGGAACACATATCAAGAATAATGTCTTTCGCAATATTGTAGTCAATCGAGCTTCCATCATAATCAAACAGAGCTATAGCAAATATGCATTCACCATCTTTGTACGTCTCTTTCTTTGCATATTCTGCAGATAGTTTATTAAGTTCAATTTGCTCTCTAAGAGAAGATAAAAATGTATTATCTGTTTTAGCTTCAATTTGAGAAAGAATATCCTCATCAAGCTCAATAGCTATTGTTATTTCGCCTTTCTTAAGAGAATAGGCATTCGTACTATTAACAATTACAATACCTCGATCATCAGACTTTGCATCATAAGATGATTGCATTATGGTTCCTTCTGGGGTAAGAGATGGATAATAGATTTTGACCGTTGCATCTTCTACAGGAGCTTTTAAAACACCCTTGTTTCTTAGAATTTTAAATCCATTTTCTCCATTCGTCTTCTTTGTTTTGCCTAAAAATTCAAATGTAAGCTGAGAAGCATATCTTACAGCTCTTTCAATTAGATAATCTGTGCTGTACTCGGGTATTGAAGTATTACCCTCAAGTGATATTAACACAGCTTCAAGTAGACTATTTATCGCATAAACATCTTTATTTGCTTTGTAATAAGAAAGAGATTCTTCTACTTTTGCTTCAATTCTATTTTCTCTATCTAAACGGTCAAGATAATCCTTACTTCTTGCTTCATTTAATTTGGTTGTGTTAGATACTGTTAGAACATAATAGTACCAAACACCATCTTTTTCTTGGGAATAAACACTAGATAGCTCTGTGCCAAACTGAGCTATCATACTGGTTGAGTATAACTCTCTAAAGTATATATCGCTGTAGCTTATTCCATTTTCCTCGCCCATTTGATAAAGGACATTCATTATGGCATTCGTTTTAGCCTCTTCTTCACTTTGACCAGTGCCTTCTCCCACAATAACTGTTGATGCAGCAATTACTGGTGGCGAGGTAACCCAACTAGGGAGTTCCCCAGTTAGAGATGTTAGAGTTGAACAGGAAAATAAAAGTAAGACAAATAACAATATTGCTATCGTTTTTTTCATATTCGCCCACCTAAAGAGAGAAGAATGTATTTAGTACCATCTATGTTAAGTAGTCCTGCAGCAATATCTATATTAGGACTAAGAGTAGCACTTAGGGTAACAGAGTATGTACCGAGCAGTTGTGTTTTTTTCGAAAGAGATAATCCAAGACCAACTTCTCCACTAAGTTTCATATTTCTTATGAAAGGAACATCTGCCCATACAGTAGAGAAAACAAACTCACTTTTTAATCCTAATACAGGAATAACTTTTGCTTCTCCTACACTTCTATAAATTACAGAAAAATAAGGGACAAAAGGAAAAGTGAAGGTGGAATAATAAATGTTAAACATTGCACCATAGTCTGAAAACTTTATATTACTAAAAGCGTTTAATGAAAAACTGAAATTATTCTCCTTTTTCAACCCCATTCCTACCTTAGGATCTTTTTGATATAAAGCTCTTAAAACTGTTGCATCATCATACAAGGATGAAACTACAAAGAGAGCTTCCTTTTTTCCTTCATTGTTTCTTAACGAATAGATATCTCCTTTCTTAGCTTTTATAAGAGAAACAGAAGAAAAAGAGGATGAATATATGTAATCTAGCTGTTCTCCTCCCCAATAGAGTTCTTCTTCATAATAGAACAAATTATTCAATTCACTTTGAAACAAAGAAATAGGAGAAGAGAACTCAATACCCTTCTCCTTATAATTAATTAAAAATGAAATATCAGAATCTGTAAGATTAATTTTATCAATAGTAATGTCTATGTCTTTTCTGTTTCCAATTGCCTCAGTAAAGGCTTTTTTTATCATCTCCTCTGTGTCAAAGGAAACACGAGACTTAAAAGTTATAGAGGCAAACAAAGGTATAAACATAAAAAACAATACAACTAATAAACAAATCTTCTTCATTTAAGCTATTTTTGACTCCAATAATCGACGATACCTAAACAGAGGTTTGCGCTATTATTCATAGCACGAACAGAAATCCATTCTCGCTTAGAATGGAGGTTATGACCACCTGTAAAAAGATTTGGAGCAGCAACACCAGTTTCTGCCAATCTTGCACCATCTGTACCACCTCTTATGATAGCATCTTTAAGAGGTAATCCTAGCTTCTTTGCACTTTCAAAAACGGCCTCTCTTGCCTCTGGAGTTTTCTCGTTGGCCTCAAACATATTTCTGTAAGAAACTTTAGATTTAATATCTACCTTTGCTCCATACATAGATGCAATGGATGATGCAATTGTCTCAACGCATTTAATTCTTCTCTCAAAGTTTTCTTTATCAAAATCTCGAATAAAGACAGAAAGCTTAGCCTCTGTTGATGTGCCACTAAAATTTAATGGACAATAAT
Organism: Spirochaetales bacterium UBA4629; assembly: GCA_002406055.1. GTDB lineage: Bacteria > Spirochaetota > Spirochaetia > Sphaerochaetales > Sphaerochaetaceae > Ornithospirochaeta. The sequence goes on along the minus strand of DHMZ01000107.1, from coordinate 14,668 downwards.
ATCCATAGCGACCATCTGTTGCCTCAGGACTTTCTGCTTGAGGTAATGAAGAAATAATCTGAGAACCTACAGTTACTGCATTTACAAGAACACCTCTCGCATCTCCTAAATGTATTGATGTTCCATGAATTAATATATCAACACTTGCTGCATTAAAGCACTCTGTTTCAACATCTCCTTCAGCAGAACCATCTACAGTATAGCAACAGACACTTTTTAATTTTGAATGAGGGAACTTATCCATTCCTGCACCAGTTTCTTCATCTGGAGTAAAATAAACTTCTATGTTTGGTCTCTTTACTTCAGGATGACGTACTAGGTAAGAAAGCATTTCCATAATTATTGCAACTCCTGCCTTGTCATCAGAACCAAGCAATGTTGTACCATCGCTCGTTATTATTTCCTCACCTTTGTAGAGCAATAAATCTGGATCTGTTGTAGGAGAAAGTACAACTCCATCCTTTAAAACGATATCTTTTCCATCATACTTAGGCCAAATCTGAGCCTTAACTTTGTTACCTAGGCAATCATCTGCAGTATCAACATGGGCCATAAAGCCTATTGTTTTACTTCCCGAATTACCTTTCAAAGTTCCCATAACAACCTTTTCTTCGCCATAATATGTTTCAAGACCAAGTTCTTCTAGTTCCTTCTTTAATTCTTTTAAAAGGACCTCTTGTCCAGGTGTACTAGGACGAACAGTTTCACATAACTCAGGATTAGACATTGTATCGAATTTAGTGTATCTAACAAAACGATTCTTGAGTTCTTCATCAAGCTTAATCATTTAATGCCTCCTTTCTTATTATACCAACAAGGAGGATTAAATGAGAATAAGATAATTATACTCTCCAATTATATTCTTTCAAAAGCTTCTTAGTCCCATCTGTAATATGATAGATAGCAAAAACAAATAGAACTAAGGCTCCTGTTACATAGTTTGTAGATATCGCACTCTGTGTGTTGATAACGCCTTGTGCTAATGCCCAAGCAGCTATTGGCTCTGAAGTTACATTATCTAGCCAATTCTTAAATGCTTCTGAGTCTTGTTGCAGATCTTTATCTGACCACTCAAGGATAGTAATAAGAGTTGAGGCAACAACACCGGCAGCAATCGAAACAGCACTTGCAGCAGATACTTTTCCCCAGAACATTACCTTTGGAATGCATGCATAGACTATAGCCGCAGTTAAAAGAACAATTGACTTCACTGTTACACTTCTTAAATCTTTATAGAACTGTTCTTTCTCTCCAGGATTTAAGCCACGAGCAATTCGCTTTCCTTCTTCTTTGAACTTTTTTTCAACTTCTCTACTCTTGTTTTCTAGCTCATTGTATTGATCTTTATCTAAAAAGCCTTTCGCTTTAGAAAGAACTTCACCAACATCTTCAGCATTTTGTGATAGACAAAGTAACTCCAATAACTCTTTTCCATTTTCTTCTTGATAAAGATTTCTTGTTAATTCTTCACCATCAAGAATTCCATGCGAGTTAAATTCTTCTTCACTGTACTCCCCTTCTTTAATCATAATTGCTCTAACATCACTATAACACTGATTAATTAATCGAGAACTTTCACTAAGAAGCTTTTCTTTCTCAATTTTTTTGTTCGATGCAAGCTGTGGCGAACAAGAAGTTAAGAGTAAAGAGAAAATTAAAAAGTAGCAAACAAGATTCGTAAAAAAACTTTTATTCATTCTTACCTCCAATAAATACTCCAATATGCAGACTTATACGACTTGAAGAAAACTGAGGAATTATTTTCAGTTTTTCTTCTTTAGTATCCTCAGAAGAAAATGTCGACCGAAGAGTATATTTCGGTCTTAGTACAAAATGATTAAATCTAAATTCCCAGCCAACTGAAGCTTCAGAAGAAAAGAAAAAACCTTCCTTAGGAGCATAAAGCCCCCACATGCATCCAATCTTTATAAGAGATACTTCCGCAAAAAGCCCCATATCTTCAATTGGCCATACTCCAACCAGAATTCCGGATTCTAACGCATTTAAATTATAATCTTTACTTTTACCATACCTAAATGGGAATGTTAAACGTATATTTTTGATATCAAAACTAAGTTCAGAATCTATTCTTACTCCTTTTAAGAAAAAAGAGTCAGCACTTCTTAAATCAAAAGTAAAAGAAACTGGTACAGCAACAAGTGCAGTTATAGAAAAAATAAATAAAAAAATAGCCACAAATCTCTTCATGACTATATCTAAACAGTTCTTTGTATTTATTTTTGTCTACATTGAGGACAATTTGTAATTATTTTACCCATTCTAGCGTATTCAAGAATTCATCTTTTCTCTTTTTTAAAGCGCTGCATACAATCTTTTTTGCATTCTGTGCATCTTTCAAATCTAAGGAAATTCCATAGTGCTTGTCATCAACAAGACCAATAGAATAGCTCTCAATTTCAGAAGTAAAACAAGACCATATAACCTTTACACCGCCAGAAAACCCCTTTCGCTTATAGAAAACAATTTCACTCTTAGTAACAGCTATAGCACCACTAATTATTTCAGTCTCACTTTCATTAATAAGCCCAGCTCTAGCAAAAAAGAAAGATTCTCCATTTCTAGTTTTTGCAATCATTTTTTTAGTTACAAGAATTGCTGTTACATACCACAAACCAAGAACAATGAGCATTATTGGAATCATCCAAATATGTACAACTCCTTTAAATGCAGCAAAATAAGCAAAAACACCAACAATGCACATCAGCACAAATAATAAAGGATCTTTCTTCATTAACTTCTCCTCAAAGAAGAATAACAGAGAATAGAAAATAAAACAATTTCAGGTAAAATGACCATTTTTCAATTTTTGACGTTATGTATATATATCACAAATTTGGAGGTTGATATGAAAAAGTACATTGTTGGACTATTTGTCCTACTTACTCTGTTCTCTTTTATTTCATGTAAAGCAGAACCAGAGACGGCAACGCTTAGAGTTGAAATGGATAGCGAGAGAAGAACTCTCAAGCCAGACGAAAAGGAGATGAGTATCTATGGCTACAAAGTCATTGCTGTTAGTCCTGACGGGAAAGAATCCGATCCTTATTACACCTATTACTCTTACATTAATATCGATGGCCTTAATGTAGGAAAATGGAAAATCAAGGTTTATGGTTTCAACTTTAATAGAAGAGACATCTCTTACGGAGAAGGAGAGATTTCTTTAATTGCAGGAAAGAATGATTTAACTATTGCGCTTGAAAATCTTGTAGGAGAAGGAAACTTAGATCTTAAAATTAAATGGGATAGTGAAACGATTAAGAATGTAAAAACTATACATACTATGTTTAAATCACAGAATGGTAAAGAAATAGTTCTTTCACCATCTACACCTACAGGAGGAGAAAGCTCAATAGTTTACACTAATCTTCCTTCTGGATCGTACACACTACAAATTTCCCTACTAGACCAAAATGGAACAAAGTTATGTGGTTTAACCGAAGCAATTCGTATCACTAATGGCATAACAACAAATGGTGAAATAATCTTCTCTTCTAATACAGATACAACAGGAAGTGCTGAAGTAAAGATATCAGATAAAACATCGCTTCCTGTGGAAGTAAAGATTAATGGAGTTGAGTCATTATTGGAAGCAAACAAAGCTTTTAGTGTAAATATTTCAATCCCTACCAATTCTAAAATTTCCTTAGAAAGTCTAAACACAATTTGGTATCTAGATGGAATTGAGGTTGGACGAGGAAATGAGTTTACATTTACCAATGGAGTTACTGAAGGCTTACACAGATTGGATGTTCTAACAAGCACAGGAGAAAATGGTTCTGTAGGTTCCTCGAGTATTTCATTCCAAGCTGCATCGTCAACAAAAGAAGGAGATCCGTATCAAAAGATTACAATAGAAAATGGAACAACATACTATCTCGGAAATAACGTAGTTGCGCATTTTTTACCTAATAACGATCTCTTGGTTGCAAGTAATCAATATAGAAAACTTCAGCTACTTAGCCCATCATTCTCGTCATGTACGCTAAAAGCAACATATTCATACGAAGAATTAGGATTAGATGGAAATGTTTGTGACTTTATCACATCTGGAGATAAGCTAGACAGTTATTACTCCGTAATTTTCCTCTGCAATGAAACATCTAGTTGTAAGGCAGTTAATCTAATAGTAAGCAAAGACACAATCACATATAACGATGAAGTTACACAATTTGACCCTAATGGTGGAACAAATCGTGCTTGCCACTTTGTCTCAATTGCAGAAGGAGATAACATATTTCTTGCAACAATAGAGAGCACAGACAAGACACGAATGGGCTACATTTACTTTAACATTAACCCTAAAAAAGGTGAGATGATTAATCGGGATGAATGCTATATAGGAGACCCTAATTTAGAGTATGGATATTCAGGTTTTAAAACGCTCTCCTCACTTCCTAATCAAGGCTTCTTTATAGCATCTTCAGGACAAAGAGCAAAGATAATTGAAAGCCACATAAACTCTCAAGGTTATGCATCTATTTCTCAGTATTTCTGTTGGGTAAGTTGGGACGATTTCATTGAGTACTACAACAAAGGAAAATTCAAAAAAGAATTTGATGATGCAAAGAGTTGTGGCTTCTTAACTCGAGACGGTAAATATGCATTCGTACTTTCAACAGAAGGCATCTACTACTATAAAGACAGTACAGATATAAATGAGGACTATCAACTATATAGCACCGAGGAATTTGAGAAAGGAACTGTTGTAGATATAGCAATGTGTAGAGATGTTAAGTATGGCTACAGAATAGACAACAAAAACAAGAAACTATACACACTTACGCCTAGTTTAAAAGATGGAGATTATTATCTCGAACCATCATCATCCATAGAACTTGATAATAGCGATAGTGACACAATAGAGATTTCTCCTAATGGATCTTGTCTTGCTTTATATAATAAGAAAGATAGCTACACTCTTACTATCATCAAAACAAGTAGATGACAATAGCCAGGGGATTCCCTGGCTATTAATTAGCAAGACATACAAAATGTATAACTACTTACATATCAAATAAATATTCACGAATGATTACTCTTTATCTTTTCCCCTCATAAAAGAAAATAAGTACTGCTGACAAAGTGCCGGATAAGGTTTAAAGTACGATATATCCACATCAGGATAATAGGTATTTAAGCACTGTCTCATCCACGTATCTATAGGAAAGCCTTCTCGTCTACCATAGCCAAAAATAAGAATACAAGAAGCGACTTTTGGACCTATTCCTTTTACCTCTTGCAGTCTATTAAATGCATCATCATAGTTAAGTGTCTTTATCTCTTCAAAGAGATCTTTGTTCTCAATTGCACTCAAGATAAAAGGAGCGCGAAAGCCAACACCAAGTGCTCTTAAATCTTCCTCTTTTACACCTTTAAAATCTTCAGGAGTTGGGAAAGAATAATAGCCTGGTTCTATTTCTTTTCCATATGCAGAAGAGAGCGTATTGTATAGCTTGGTAATTCGTTTAATGTTGTTATTTTGAGAAAGAATAAAAGAAATAACAGTTGTCCATTCATCTTGTTTTAGTATTCGTAATAGGCCAACTTGCTCAACAGCTTTCTTTAATACTTCATCCTTTTGTTTAATTATTTCTCGAGCTTTTTCATAATCGAAATCAAGATCAAAATATCGCCTTAAATATGGATCATCTTTAGCATCATCTATCGTCCTTATCCTATAAGCTTTGTTATTCAATGCAGCAGAAAAAACACCATTTTCTTCTCGCCAAGAAAAGCTCTGTCCACCTAATAAAATTTCTCTTAAGTTTTCTGTCATAACTCAATTATAGTTACAATAGAGACTAATAGCAAAATGATCAGAAAATCCAGATTCTGTTGATAGATCATACTTCAGAGGTAAGCCTGCAGAATCTGAACAAAGAGAGCTATTAATTATACGAAAAGAATCGTACTCAATCCCTTTTCCATCAAAAAATGCAGAAGAAAGAAGAGCATTATCATAACTATACCAAGCTCCCAAATAGTAATATGTGCCATTTTCTATTGGTTTTGCATAATCTAAAAATGGAGTAAACATAACTCCGCTATATGCTCTTCTTCCATCTCCAGTGAGTTTTATTGCAACATTAGAAGAATCTCTTTCGTCTCCCATTTCACCTTTGTTTGAGAAAACATCACAATTAAAGTCACCAATTACAACTACGTTTTCGCCCTCTTTTTCTTCAATAATTGAGGCTACAAGTTTTGCTTCCTCCATTCGCTCTATATCATTACTCTCAGTTAATTGGCTTTTAAAATGGAGAGCTAATACTGTAATCATTTCATCATTATAAAAGAATGAAAGCTCAAGAATATATCGTGATGATGTTGTTTTATGAAGGCTATAGGAGCTTGGCTTTATCCTACTAATAAAACCAACAGATAGTTCACCAACCTTTTCTTGCGCAAGGCCGTAGTAAAGATATCCCATACCACTTAGCCCACCTTCAAGAAGATCAATTAAAACATTGTTACTCTCTATCTCCTCCAAGAAGAGAATATCACTATCGGAAAGCACTGTAGAAATGTAATGAACATAGCTTTTAATTCGCTTTTCATACTTTGCTCTTGTGTAACCTTTCGCTTGTGAAAATGATGGATATTCAGTACTGTTTTCTACACCGTCAAAAAAGCAATATGTATTCCAACTAGATATAACAAGCCTTTTGTCTTCCACATTTGGAGAACAAGACGAGAGTAATAATAAAAAAAGAAAGAATAGTAACTTAATCATATTAATATAAGCACTATTCTTTCAAAATATGTCAAAGAAACTTAGAAATCTCTTCTATTTTCAACAATCTTTCCAACAATACCATAGTTAAGAGCCTCTTCAGCTGTTAACCAATAATCTCTTTCTGTATCGTTAGAAACACTTTCCACGCTTCTGCCTGTAGATGTAGCAATTATGCTATCAAGCTTGTATCTTAATGTTTCAAGCTTTTTTGCATATATGTCTAAGTCGATTGCAGTTCCCTTTAACTGTGATAATGGCTGATGAATGAGATATGTTGAGTTAGGAAATGCAAATCTCTTCTCTTTATCTACAGCTAAATAGATAAGCGCTGCAGCACTTGCAACAAGACCCATTCCCACTACAGTAACTGGAGACTTAACAAATCTAATCATGTCATAGATTGCAAAGCCTGAATCTACATCGCCACCAGGTGAGTTAATATATACTGTAATAGGGTCGTTATTCTCACTGTCTAAAACCAACATTCTCTGAGCAAAGTCATCTGCTCTATCCTTATTTATTTCACCACTTATCATGACAGAACGAGTCTTCATGAGTTTATCTAGAAGTGAACTATCTGCTACTGTCTTCTTTTCTTCGTCCATGACTAAATAATAACTCAATTTTCTATATTTGTGAAATAAGCTTCTTTTCTTATTAAGAGTGGAAATTTTCTACCTCTTAATAGATAATGAGGCCATGAAAAGTGCAACAGTATCTGTAATAGGAAGACCAAGTAGTGGAAAGTCCACTTTAGTTAATACAATTTGTGAGATGAAGGTCTCAATAACGAGCGCAACACCACAAACAACAAGAAATAAAATAAGAGGTATATATACAGACCAAAGAGGACAGCTCGTCTTTACAGACACTCCAGGCTATCATATTTCAGATAAAACTATTAATAAAAGAATGCAAGATGTAACAATATCTGCCCTAAAAGATAGCGATTTAATCTTGTATGTTATTGATGGCAAGCGACAAGCAAAAACAGAAGAAGAGATGATTGCTAACATGATCAAAGCGTCACGTGTACCAACTGTCGCTGTCATAAATAAAAGTGATATTCTTTCAGAAAATAATATTAAAGAGGCGAAAGCCTTCCTTTCTAGCGTTCTTCCAAAAGTTGAGAGCTTTGTTGCCTCTGCAAAGAATGATGAGGGAATAGATGAAGTACTAATTGCACTCTTCAAGTTAGCTAAAGAAGGTGAGCTATTATATGATGAAAGCCAATATACTGACCAAGATTTAGAGTTCCGCATAAGTGAAATAATCAGGGAAAAGACAATCTCTAATCTTTCAGATGAATTGCCTCATGTAATATATGTTGAGGTATCAGACTTAGAATATGACGAAGAAAAAAATGAAGTTTGGATAAGAGCATTTATCAACGTAGAAAGAGATGGTCAAAAAGGCTTCATCGTTGGTAAAGGAGGAAGCAACATAAAGCGAATTGGAACGGAAGCAAGGAAAGAGATTAAATTAATATTTCCATCTTCTACTGTCAGATTAGATTTGCAAGTCAAAACAGCAGAAAAGTGGCGTCAAAACTCCATTATTCTAGATAAAGTCTTTAAAAATTAAAGGTATTTTAGATGCCGGAACTACCAGAAGTAGAATCTGTTAAACGAGTTCTTTCGCCACAACTTATAAATAGAACTATAGTGGCTGTTGAAGTCTTTAAATCTAAAATAATTGCTACAGACCTTTCCTCTTTTCTAAACGATTTAAATAGTAAAGAGATTGTCAATGTTGAAAGAAGAGGAAAGTTTTTAATTATTACATTAAATACGCTAGATAAAATCTTTATCCACTTAAGGATGACAGGATGTCTCTTAGTAGCACCCAAAACCTATCCTAAAGAAAAACATACTCATGTTATTATCTCTCTCGATAACAATACAGAACTACGTTATATAGACAGCAGAGCTTTTGGCAAGTTTTGGCTTATTAAGAATGGAGAAAGCGAAGAAACAACAGGAGTAACAAAGCTTGGTCTAGAACCATTGAAAGATGAAATAACACCAGATTATTTAAAGAGCAAACTTAAAAACAAAAATGTAGCTATAAAAACAGCACTCCTTGACCAAGGAGTTATTGCTGGTATAGGCAATATATATTCAGATGAAATACTCCATAAAGCGAAAATAAATCCAGAGACAAAATGCAATGCTTTAAATGATAACGAATGGGCTATTCTCTCTTCTACAATTGAAGATACGCTTTACTTCTTTGTTGAAAAAAACAACATAACAAAAGAAGAATACCTACTAGGAAAAGGAAAGAAATATAAGAATACCCCATTTATAAGAATATATGGACACGCTGGGTCAACCTGCCCCACCTGTTTAGCAATTCTTGAGTCAACTAGAATTAATGGACGAAGTAGTGTCTACTGTCCAAAATGCCAAAAGAAAAAGGCAAAATAGAGGAAATCTCTTCTACTTTGCCCTTCTTTATAAGCCTTTGAGCTTAATATCTTTTTAGAATAGGAACGATAGTTTCTGAGCCACAAGCTTTAACAAAGCCAGCGAGTTTAGGGCCCTTTTCTTTTCCAATAAGAACTGTATAGATAACTCTGAAGAAATCTGCATTTTCCAATCCATTATCACTTGCAGCTTGATAAATATAGTTAGAGAATTCTCTCTCATCCATCTTGTCTAAATAGTTTTCAACATAGCCACAGAAATCTCTAATAGCCTTTCTTTCATTTTCATTAGCTAGATAAAGAGCATCATTTTCAGTTTGAAGAGAGAACTTAAACTCTTCTGGAGCATAGTCACGTAGCCAAGCCTTAGCACATTCAATTCTAACTCTAAGTCTTTCTTTCTGACTCTCTGTTGCATCACTAAGTCTACTTAATACCTTCTCTGTATCGCCTGAATAGATTTGTACATAATTACATAGATGTCTAAAAGGAATTTGATAGCCTGGTTCTGTCGGAATAGCCTTGTCAGAAACCTGGCTTAGCTCATAGATTCTCTTTTCTTTCTCTCTTCTCTGTTCTTTTACAGGAAGAAGACCAAAGTATATTCTTTCGCAATTGTCATAGTCTTCATAAATCTTTAATACATCAAGATCAAATGAAATAGCAAACTCACTCTGTGGCTTCGTTCCAACAAAGAGGTAACGAACAATTTCAGGAGGATAGATTGCAAGAACATCATATAAGTCAGCAACCTCACCACCAGAGGAAGAAATCTTTCCCCCCATTCCCTTTAGTCTGACAAAGTCATAGCGCATTGTGACAGGAGCTTCGCCACCAAATACCTTAACAACGCTCTTAGCTGTATCGTAGCTACCACCTTCAGTTAGGTGATCCTTTCCACCTGGTTCAAAATCAACGCCTTCCTTAACCCATCTCATAGGCCAATCAACACGCCATGGCAACTTTGTATTAGGTGTTGTTCTTATATCGATAGTCTCTGTTTTATTTAATTCATCATCTCTGTATGTCAAACCATACTCACCATCCCAAGAAAGGACAGTTGTATTATCTCTATCAGTGAAAGAAGAGAAGACAGAAACAGGCCACCAATTCTCTTCAAGAGGCTCTGTTCTGTACTCATTAAGAATAGCTCTTATCTCATCTCTATGTTCAAGAGCCGTCTTAATATCTTCAGCATACTTATTTGTTCTATAGTTATTTGCCTGATACAAATACTCAGGGAATACACCAACGGTAGGAAGAATACGCTCAACATCAACCTCGTTCCCTCTAGCATAGTTCTCTGCTCTATGCTTTGTATCTGGGACAAGAGTAATTGGTTTACGTAAGTATTCTTTTAGCAGCTCTGGTTCTGGCATGTTTTTAGGAACTTTTCTAAAGACATCATAATCATCCCAAGAGTAGATAAAACGAACATTCTTTCCTCTCTCTCTAAGACATCTTACAACAAGTTCAACTGTAATTATTTCTCTAAAGTTTCCAATATGAACTGTTCCAGAAGGAGTAATACCACTAGCACAGGTATACTTATCTTTCTCACCCTTCTCACGAATAATCTTATCTGCCATTATATCTGCCCAATGGGCATTCTGATTATTATTACCACTCATAAAAAATATTATGTCAGAGAGAACCTCTTTATTCAACATAAGATAGTAGTGTGGACTTTTGCTTTTTTGGCTTTTATACTTCAGTTGTGAAAAAAATTATTTTTTTATTATTATCATTTTTTATTTTACTTACGTCACTCTCTGCTGAAACTGCATTTTGGCTTGGAGAGAGCTCTATTCACGATAATTGGACGAATGAAGAAGAAATTGCATTTTCTGATAAATATAGTCCTAATTCTCTCTTAGCGCTTAATAATGGAGAAAACAGTACCTCTGTTAAGGTTTTAGGTCCTTTACCAAAAACAGAAAAAGACAGAGAGCTTGGTTTAACTAAAAAAGTCCTAAATGAATTAGGGCTTTGGGGCATAGGTGATAGTGATATTGAAATTGATCTACTAAAGGGCTCACTAGTTGAACTAGAAGAAACAGAAAAAAAAGAAAAAAGCGGTTGGTACAGCTTAACACTTTCACCGATAGAATTAAAAGCGGCAACTAAAGTGTATAAAACACTTGTAACAAATGGTTTTAAAACAGAAGTTATCTATTCAGATTCTGCAGTTATGTTTAAGCTTCTGTATATCGTCGAATACGAAAAAGAAGAAAAAATAAGCTTAATTGAAAAGCTTGGCCTCTTCGTCGACAAAGAAGAAGAGAGCCCAAACCCATACCTATAGGAGGTTATCAATGCTCACAGATATCTTTAAAGAAAGCACATCACTCTTTCTTGATAATGCAGATACTGTCCTTAGAGGACAAGAAAACAGACAAAGAGCTGCCGCATTATTAAACGGTAGTCTTGTTACAAATGTTAGAGCTGAGACAAAAGGAGTATCTGCGCTCGTTTACAAGAATGGTTCCTACGGTTTTGCTTCAACTATTGATTATTCAAAGGAGGGAGCAGCTCTGGTACTTAATGAAGCCAAAAATAATGCTCTTTTTTTAAATAGCAAGGAACCAAGAAATCTTCGCCCTTTCAGAAAAGAAGAAAAGTCTAATGTTGAAACTGAGAGAAAAATTATCGATTGCACCCAAAAAGAGATAATAGATAGACTTAAAGAGATCGACTCTTACATTGCAAAGAAATATCCTTCTCTTTCTTCACGCTCTATCATCTATAAAGAAGATAGCCAAGATAAGATTATCTATACATCAAGTGCTTCTAACGGCCATGTTATCAACCCACGTTGTTTTATCTATGTATCTCTGACAGCAACAACCGATAGAGGAGAACCTGTTATGTTAACAGATGTATATGGAGGCAAAGGTTCTCTCTACAATTATTTTGCAGGCATTAGATGGCTATTTCCTCTCATTGATGATTTATATCTTCGCCTTATGGCAAAACGAGAAGGTATTTATGCTGAAGCAGGAGAAAAAACTGTAATCTTGGGAGGTCTTCTTGCGGGAATGCTAGCACATGAAGCAGTCGGCCACACAGTAGAAGCTGACCTAGTAAGAGGAGGTAGCGTTGCTTCAAGTCTATTAAACAAAGAGGTGGCTTCCCCTCTTGTTAATCTTGTTGATTTTGCTCACACAGCTTTCGGACATTCTGTTCCACTTCCTATCGCACTTGATGATGAAGGTATAGTCGCTGAAGATGCTGTACTAATTAGAGATGGTATTCTTGTTGGCTATATGAACAATAGAGAAAGTGCAGAACATTACGGAGTAAAGCCACAAGGTAATGCAAGAGCTTGGAGTTACAGTGATGAGCCAATAATTAGAATGCGTAATACAGCAATTCTTCCTGGTAAAGATACACTTGAAGACATGATCAGTTCCATCGATGATGGTTACTATTTTATTGACACAAATAACGGACAAGCAGATTTAACTGGAGAATTCATGTTTGGAACAACAATGGGTTATGAGATAAAGAAGGGAAAGCTTGGTAAAGCAATATTAGATACAACAGTATCTGGCATTGCATTTAGTATGCTTAAAACTGTAGATATGATCTCAGATAAAGTAGAATGGTCTGCTGCCGGAATGTGTGGAAAGAAGCAAATGATACCTGTTGGTCTTGGTGGCCCTGCCCTAAGATGTCGCATTATGGTTGGAGGGAGATAATAAGATGAAAGAATTAAATAAAACAGCAACGACCATAGAAGAAAAACTAAAAAAAGAAAACGTTATAAAGTTTGCATATACAATTACTGATAACAAAAAAGAAGAATTTACAGCTCAAAATGGAGAGTTTTCTCTTTTAAGAACAGTTTTTTCATCCATTTTCTCTCTTACAGTTTTTTTAGATGAAAGAGTTGGAACAAAGGTTGGAAATGATCTAACGGAAGAAGGAATTGAGAAAACAATCAAAGAAGCAATAGATGCAGCCTCTTCATCTGATAAAGATAGTGCATATGATATAGCAGAAAAGGAAGATGACATAAAGCTCGACAGAGGTGACACTGACTTATCTAACGAACTATTCTTTTCTCGCATTAAAGAACTTCTTCTAACAGTAAAAGAAAACTATCCTTTAGTTCACATAATGGATACTGTCGGAGAGCATATCCACTACAATAGCCTATATAAAAACTCTAATGGAACAACTGAAGAGACTACGGGTGGCTCTTTCTCTTTCTATATTGGTTTCTCTGCTCATGATAATGGCGAAGGAACAGGAATGAACTACTCAGGCTTTACAACAAAGAAATTAGATAAGCCTTTTATTGAGCTTGGTTCCATAAAGAGTGACTTGGAAAGTTCTGTCAACAGTCTCCAAAAAGCTTTCGTAAAAGAAAAATTTACAGGAGACTTAATCTTTACTCCAAGTTGTTTCGGCAACTTTGTCTCATTTCTTTTAGAAGATATTTCAAATAGATCTATTCTTAATGGCACAAGTATTTGGAAAGATAAAATAGGTTCTGTTGTTGCTGATGAAAAGCTTACTATTACACTTAAGTCCTCTGACGAGAGAATTGTAGATGGAGAGCTTATAACATCTGACGGCTTTAAGACAGAAGATGTTCCAATTATTGAAAATGGTATTTTAAAAAACCTTATTATCAATCTATATACGGCAAATAAAACAGGAAGAAAGCCTACAAAAAATACAAGCTCTGATCTTGTTATTACTCCTGGTGATAGTCAATTAGAAGATATGATTGAGGGCACAGAGAAAGGCTTAATAATTGGAGGTTTTTCTGGTGGACAACCTTCTATTAATGGAGATTTCTCTGGAGTTGCTAAAAACAGTTTTCTTATCGAAAATGGTAAGATTGTAGGAGCTGTTAGTGAAACAATGGTTAATGGCAATTTGATAGAGATGGTTAAAGAAATTAGAGCAATATCTAAAGAATACATTACTGATGGCTCAGCTGTAATACCATATGTTGCTGTTAGAGGAATAGTTATATCTAGCAAATAAAATAAGGGGCTGCGACAAACAGCCCCTATATTTCTTTGCTATTTCATATATACTCTTTCGTCAAACAAATTTTCACTCTTTGCAACGATAGCACTAACAACTACATCACCCAGGCAATTACTCATAGTTCTAAGCATACCTAAAACAGGATCAATGCCCATAACAAGGCCTATCGCTTCAACTGGCACATTAAGTTGTGTAAGGAGAACAGAGAGACAGACAAGTCCAGCTCCTGAAACACCAGGAGCTCCAATAGACAACATGACAATTGATGCTACAATTGGCAATAGACTTGATAGAGAAATCTCTATGCCATAGAGTTTTGCCAAAGAGAGAGCAATTACGCCAAGATAAACACATGTTCCATCCATATTCATAGTTGCACCTAAAGGAAGTGATAATGAGTACACTCTAGGCGGAATCCCAAGTTTCTTTTCACATGTACTCATATTTAATGGAAGAGCAGCATTGCTCGAAGC
>DHMZ01000081.1 GCA_002406055.1 Spirochaetales bacterium UBA4629 | reverse complement strand
TCAACAAGGGCATGAGTCGTTTTCACTCCTCATACCCCGGCGCTTGCACCGTGGGTTGTTGATTACAGTTTCCTAACAATATATGGCGAATACTCCTTTTTTCTTCCCTTAAAAAATAAGGAAGAAAGAAGAAAACCTAGCGCAATGAAGAGAAAACCAATAAGAGCAATAAGTGGCTCATTATCTGTGATAAGTTTTCCCACAAAGTATCCTGGAATAAAAAAAAGAAGAGGAAAGAGTAGCGTTGTTAGTACTGTAAATACTGCCTTTTTTTCTGGAATTTCTATTTCAAGCATGTCTCCTTCTTTTATAGGAAGATTGTTTGGATTATTTACAGAAAACGAACTATCTTTCTTTGAACAAAAGAGCTCGTTATGGCAACCTTTGCATGCTTTTGTTGAGCAAGTTACATTTACCACATTATTTGAGATATTTAATACGGTTACTATTTCTCTCATTCATCTCTCTCTTCAGGTTTTATTACTGCACATTTTTCATCAATAACTGTTATTTTAGTAGCTTTTTTGGTCTCTTCGTCTATCGATACGACAACACCTTGAATCCTTCCATCCTCCCAAGCTTCCTTGCTCCTAAGTGGAATTTGAAAGCGATACTTACTGATTTCTTGCTCTGGAGAGAAACCTCCTACACTCATGAAAGAACCAACTCGGCCATTATCTGAAATGAAGGCTGTGCCTTTATCGCTAACGGTATCATCTGATGTTAGTACCTTAGTATGCGTACAGATTACAGAGCTTACCTTTCCATCTAGAAAGTGAAACATTGTTGCCTTTTCTGCAGTTGTTGCTGCATGGTAGAAAAGAAGAATAGCAGGATTTCCTTCAACTTTTTTTAAGAAACTATCAATAGATACAAAAGAATTTTGTATAGCTTGCTTCATTGATGAGTTTCCTTGAAGATTTATGATTAAAAGAGGTGTGTCTTTTACCGTTATATTCTTTACAGCTTTTCCTGGAGTTAGAGGAGGGTAATTAAGTGGTCTAAGGATAAAAGAACAGTGACTCATAAATTCGACCATATCTGGTTTATAGAAGAGTTTTTCTCCACCACAAATTAGGTCTACACCAAGCTTTCCTAATTGAACAGCGTGTGCTTTTCCTAGTCCAAAGCCATTTGTCATTCCCTCACCATTAATTACGGTGTAGTCAACATCATATTTTCTCTTAACTTCTAATAGTCCATTTTTAAGACATGCGATTCCACATCTTCCGACTATTTCTCCAAGAAATAGAATATTAATCATAGTAAGAATTTTATAGTGTTTATTCCTTATGCGCAACGACCTTGACCCGAAAGGGGAATATCGTCTAACATTTTTCCGTCATTGCCCAGGTGGCGGAATTGGTAGACGCGCTAGGTTCAGGTCCTAGTTCCGGCAACGGTGTGTGAGTTCGAGTCTCATCTTGGGTAATATTAAGAGTTGTCTAAATGCTTATACTGTAAGCAATTACGTTTAATCGTAAATGTTATTTGTCTCTATTTTTGTCACTTTTTCTTTGCTTTACATGCTTTTGATATATAATTTTTCTTAAGATGAAGACGAATTATAGATTTATAAAAAGGAAGAATAGGAATATTGAAGTTGTATTCAATATCGCTCCTGATAAACACATTAGTACAGGAACTAAAGATATAACAGAAGCCGTTACATTTGCCGAAAATTATTTAAGGCGTAATGGTTTTTGTGGAGACAGTAGTATTCTTCTTAAAGATTATGCAAAAGATTTTTTCATGAAAGATGATATAGGTTCTTTACGTTATCGACACAGAATGTTTGAGAAAGAGAATGAAGAAATTTGGTATAAGAGGCGTCAGAGTGATTTAGACGCTTATATCATTCCTTATTTTGGAAACTTTAGATTAGACTATATAACGCCTCCAATGATTGAAACGTGGTTAATACAACTTAAGCCAAAAAAGAATATACAAAAGTTATGTGGAAATACTAAGAAGAAAATTCTCTATGCTTTAAGAGAAGTTCTTGATAGTGCAGTAAGAGAACAGTACATCGCTAGTAATCCTTCGAGGAATGTCATGATCCCTTCTCAGAAAGTTATATATGAAAGACGTTGTTTAACTGCATACGAACAAAAGGTACTTTTTCCTAACAGTAAGGAAGAGAGAATAAAAGTATGGGAAAATCTCACTTACGCTGCTTATTTCTCGACCATGTACGATACAGGTTTTCGCCCTGGGGAATTAGCTGGCTTGAGAGTTTGTGACATTTATAGAACACCTCAAGGACTAGGAGTATTTACATCTCACTCCATCAATTTTATCGAACGAAAAGAAAAAGCTAGAGTTAAAACAAGTGGAAAATGCTTAGAGAGTAGAGTAGGACTCTTAACGAGTGTGACAGAAGATCTAATCATGGAGATTATAAAAAGCAAGAAGTTAAAGGATGATGATTATCTTTTCTTAGTTTGTTATACAAGAAAGAATTCATGGATATGTAACGAGACTGCAAATAAAATACTAAGACGTATATGTCTAAAACATAAAATAGATATAAAAGGTATATATCAGTACTCTCTCAGACACACATACGCAACGTATCGCCGTGGCAACATGGATGAAGCAACGCTTGCTCTCTCTATGGGACACAGTGGAGGAAGAGTCAGGAACGATTACGACCACAGAACAGCATCTATTCTTTTAGCACAGCTAGAAAAGAGCAGAGACGCTATATTCTCAGATGATGATAAAGAAGAAGAGATTAAGCCACTAAAAGAGAAGAGAGGGTAGTCAAAAATAGAATTGAATTTAGTGGCAATTATAATTTAAGATTAATCGTGGCACTGTTTGTGATATAGCGGTGGTATGTTGGCTTCATGTCGCTTGGCATGGAGGCATATGTCCTCCAAATCTTAATGATAAGGAGGTGCTGATATGTCTGATTTCGAGATTCTTGATCTTGTTTTAGAAGTATTCGGTATTGTGCTAACTGCAATTGTAGTTGGAATAAGCATAAAAAACAACCACCACTAGCGAAGTATCAAGCTTTGTGGTGATTGGCAAATCACTTTTTCATAAAATCTGAAGCCAACACGCCTAGAGCTTTTCACGGCAGTGCCACTTCTATTTGAATTATCGTTAGGATACCCTAAAAAGTCAACAAAAATGTATACATTTAGAGTCCGTATTCTTTATTTATTTCTTCCAAAGTATAAGCCCTCTGTAAGACTAGGTTCACTAGAAACACATAGCAACTGGGCTCACTTTCATCTTACGAGGACTTTTACCATATTCTAACACTTTTTTTCATAACTCTAAAATAGAAGGATTTAGAAAATGAATCTAGATACTGTAGTTCTAAGGATATCTGCAAGCTGTTTTGCTGTCTTTCCTGAAATTGGTCTTTTATTGTTCTCCATCTGAGAAACGGCCTGTTTGCTTGTCCCTAGTTTCTCTGCAAGCTGTATCTGAGTAAGGTGATTAAGATTGCGATAGAACCTCATATTGCCTCCGGGAGTCTCTTGTTCCTTTATCTCTTTATACCAGTTCATCTCAAATGGATTCAAAAGCTCTTCGGAATCTTCATCTTCTTTGCTTTCAATAAACGATATATTTTTTTTCCCGAAACGGTTCTCTAGCTGAAGTAAAAAATCAGAAGGAATATTACCTTCAATTTTAAAACCATCAGTATGGGGCTGATTCACGACTACCAACATAATATACCTCCACTCTACATTCTCCATCTTCACATCGCCAACAAGCTACCCAATGATAACTTAAATGACAATGATACGTATTTCGAGTCAATCGACTATAGTGAGGATATTGGGGTAAAACAGGTCCAAGTTCCGCCAAATCATCAATCAATTTTGATAAGGTAACCTTATCTTTCCATGAGAGTTTGGCTATCCCCTTAAGACTGTTTTTTGTGATTCTCACTACATATTTCATATTAATACAGTAATCATAATTGATAACATTGTCAATTCAAACAACTCATTAGTATCTTTGATATGGTTTTCATCTTACGAGGGCTTCTCTCCCTTAATATTCTTAATAAGATTAGCAATGCTACTAGCTAGCGTTGGATCGTCCTTTAGCATCTTTGTTATATAAGTATAGTCATCATTGACTGGCACCTTTTCAGGCTCTTTACCTGTCATTAGGTATTCGACTGTAGTGCCTAGGTAGTTAGCAATCTTAATACATAAATCTTGTTTTGGATAACGACATCGACTACGCATATCCTTTATTGTTGGATAATTTGCTCCAAGATCTGTTGCAATTTGTCTCAGGGTTTTTTCTCCCCTTAACTCATCGACTCTCTCCCAAAACTGAAAAGCAAATTCTGCCATATTCAACTCCTTTTTCAATTACTCTTCAGCATCAAAAAAGTAATTAAATACAACTCTAGTAAACGAAAACACAACCAAGTGTCAACAAAAAATACAACAAAGTTGTTGACAGGTTGTAAAAAATACAACTATAACATAGACATAAGTTGTAACTTAACAACAAAGAGCTAAAAGGGCAACGAACTATAGAAAATGTACAAGAAGAATCGAAAACCCTCTTTCAAACTCAAGATGATATCTCAAATTTATCTGCTATCGAACAATTTGACGCAATAAAGAAACAATATTACGGTACAGATGAGTACATGATTGCTCCAAACGGCAAGGCAACAAACCTTACAGAGGAACAGTGGATACAGGTCAGAACTCCAAACTTCATCAAGTGGTTTGGTGATTGGATTAACGATCCCGATAACGCTAGTAAAGTAGTTGATGAGAACGGAGAGCCTTTAGCTGTTTATCACACTACAAACGCAGATTTTGATACATTCAAAGTAGGAGAAAGAGCAGGATTAAGTGGCAAAGGGATATACTTTGCTGTTGGTGGTCAAGGCGTTCCTTCATATGGTAGCAATACAATTGAAGCATTCTTGAATATTAGAAATCCATTGACAAGAGAACTTCTTGAAACAGATATGTATTCAAGCATAAACAACAATGGAAACTCTGCTATTCAGGCTGACGTATTTGAGAAGTATCCAGGGTTTGACGGAGTTATGGTCAGGAGAGATGAGATAACAGTAAAAGACCCTAACCAAATCAAATCAGCCACCGAGAACAATGGAGAGTTTCGTACTGAAAGCGATTCAATATTGTATCAAAGAGATGATAACAAAAGAACACATTTTCAGTTTAAAGGAAAAAATCTTACAGACTTTTCTCTTTCTTCTATCGATGTCGATAGAATTAACACTCTGTTATTATCCACACCTATAGATATTACATCGGATTCGACTACAAGAGAAAATGCAAAAGAAGTTTATAAAAAAATTAACACTGTGACAAACAAAGAAACGGGAGACAAAGTCCAGTTTGTTAATTCTGCATTTGGAAAAATCGAGAGGCATAAAAATTATGACGTTCGTTTAGTTGGACAACTAGAAAAGCTTTTTAAAAACTCTACTTTCTTGTTTGATGAAGATGCTGATTATCTAACACCCCGAAGCGATGGAACTTTTCATAAAAAGAAAAACAACATTTCTAGCTTTAGTAATTATGGTATAAAGATAAAAATTGATAATAACCAATACTTTGTAAGATATACTACTCAAAACCTAAAAAATAAAAAAGGAACAATTGCGGAACGTCAATTTCATTCCCAACAATTAACCTCAATAAAAATAAGCAACATTTCAATGACATCCCCTTTATTTTTGGGGGCAGAGAATAGTGTTGCTTCTGACTATAAGTTAACATCGTTCTTAGAAGCTG
>DHMZ01000088.1:17167-30768 GCA_002406055.1 Spirochaetales bacterium UBA4629 | reverse complement strand
AGTTAAGATCCTTTGCGCTTATCTTAATTGGAAGCTTTAAATCTTCTCCTCCCTCTAGTATTTTAAGAGAGACTTTTCTCATGATTTTATCAAGTTCATTCTTAAACTGTCTTACTCCAGCTTCTCTTGCATATTCTTCTGCAATGTGAGAAAGCGCTTTATCTTCAATTTTTAGTTCCTTCTTACTTAGTCCATTTTTCTTTAGCAAATCTGGGATAAGGTATTCCTTACCAATGTGAAGCTTTTCATTAGGTGTATATCCACTCATCTCAATGATTTCCATTCTGTCAAAGAGTGGAGAAGGAATACGAGATAGATCATTAGCTGTAACAATAAAGAGGACCTTAGATAAATCGTAAGGAATATCTAAGTAGAAATCTCTGAAGTTTACATTCTGCTCTGGGTCTAATACCTCCAAGAGGGCAGATGCTGGATCTCCATTATAGCTTTCTCCCATCTTATCAATCTCATCGATTAAGATGACAGGGTCAGTAGTCTGAACGCTCTTCACAGCTTGAATAAGCTTACCTGGCATAGCACCAATATATGTTCGTCTATGTCCCTTAATTTCAGCTTCATCTCTCATACCACCAACACTAAATCTATAGAACTTTTTACTCAACGATTTAGCTATAGATGATGCGACGCTTGTCTTGCCAACTCCCGGAGGACCAGATAGACAAATAACAGCACCCTTACTGTTATTGGCTTTAAGTCTAGATGCTAAAAATTCGACTATTCTGTCTTTTACATCTTTCATTCCATAGTGGTCTTTCTCAAGCTGTTCTTTGACATTAATAATTGAGTAAGAAGGTGTTTTTTCTTCTTCATCAAAAGGTAGATCGAGAATAGTCTCTATGTAGACTTTTGTAAGCATATATTCAGGGTTCATCGTATCGAGAGCTGTGAGCTTCTCTAGCTCCTTATCGACAACCTCTCTGTATTGAGGAGGAAGCACCTTTGCTTGGGCACGTTGGAAGATATCGCCTTTTTTATTAGAAAGGATATCTCCTGAACCTCCAAGAACTTGGTTAAGTTCACCATTAAGAACCTTAATCTGTTCTCTAAGAATGGCCTCTTTATTTCTAGCTTTGATTCTTTCAATGTAGTTGAGTTTTACTTGCTCTTCTTTATCAAGAATTTCTTTCTCTCCTGCAATATATGAGGTGAGGGCAGTTATTCTCTTTTTGGTATCTGTCTCTTCTAGTAATTCTTCGAGAAAATCTCGAGGAGCAGAAACAAGCGCAGAAGCAGCATACCAACATACAGAACTTGGATCTTCAAAGTTTGTAATGTTTACTTCTGTTCCAAAGTTGAAGACTCTCGTCCTAGATAGAGAGGATACAAGATCTTTTAGTATTCTTGTATAAGGTTGTAAAACCTTTGATGACGAAGGTTTATCAACTAGCTCAACACCCTCAGCCAAAATAGGAGAGGAGAATGTATAGTTGCTGACAGCAATTCTTTTATCTGTTGTTGCAAAAACATGGATGGAAGAATTAGGCAATCTAATGAATTTTGTTATTTTAGCTAATGTTCCAACTTTGGCTAAAGAATCTATATCTTCTCCCTCTTGAACAACAGCCAAGAAGGTTCCTCCATGTTCGATAGCATAATTAATTATCTGAACGTCACTTGGACGAGCAATTACTAGTGTTGTGAGAGTTTCAGGAAAGAGCGGCTTTTCCATTAAAGGAAGAACCGGTACTTCACTTATAACTTCTCTTATATCTTCTTTTTCCATATATTTAATCCTTTAATTCTCTAGTTAATATAATACAAAAAAAACAAATTGTTTACGTCAAGAAGAAAAACTCCAACTAAAGAGCTAGATGTGGATAAAAATATAGAGAAATATTTGTTGCATTTTGTTGCATTTGTGTTATTCTCAAAGAACAAGGAAGTATAAAAATGGATGGTAAACTAATTGTAATTGCTATTGGTGGTAATTCTTTAATTGAAGATAGTAAGCATGTAACAGTCGCTTCTCAGTATGAGGCAGCAAATAAGACAGCAAAGCACATTGCTCGTCTTGTTAAGGCTGGAAATAGAGTAGTTATTGCACATGGTAATGGACCTCAGGTTGGCTACATTCTTAGAAGAGCAGAGATTGCTTCTCAAGAGCTACATACTGTTCCACTTGATTCTTGCGTTGCAGATACTCAGGGTGCTATTGGCTATCAACTACAGATGGCTCTAGATAATCAGATGGCACTTGATGGCATTAAGAAGAACATTGCAACTGTTGTAACACAGGTTGAAGTTAGAGATGATGATCCTTCTTTCAAGAAGCCTACTAAGCCAATTGGTTCATTTATGAGTCAAGAGGTTGCTCTTGAGCATAAAGAAAAGGACAATTGGAATGTTGTTGAGGATGCAGGAAGAGGCTACAGAAGAGTTGTTGCATCTCCAAAACCAGTTTCAATTATCGAGCTTGAGACAATCAAGTGTCTCCTTGACAATGGTATTATCGTAATAGCAGCAGGTGGCGGTGGTATTCCTGTTGTAAAGAATAGTGACGGAACTTTATCTGGACGTGAAGCTGTAATCGATAAGGATTTGGCAGCAGCTATGCTCGCTAAAGACCTTAAGGCAGATATGTTTGTTATTTCTACTGCAGTACCTAAAGTTTGCTTAAACTTTGGTAAGCCTAACCAGCAGACTCTCGATACTATCTCAACAAAAGATGCTGAGAAATATATGGCTGAAGGTCACTTTGCTCCTGGTTCAATGTTGCCAAAGATTCAAGCTTTAACAGACTTTGTTAAGTCTACAGGCAATATGGGCATCGTTACAGATCCTGAAAATCTTTATGATGCTGTCTATGGTGATATGGGAACAAAGATTATCGGTTAATTAATTTCTTCTTAATCATATAAGGAAGGGCTTCTGCAGCGTAGAGGAAAAATCCCACGATTGTAGGAGCCCATATATTTTGTATTAAAAGTGAAGAGAATAGCAAACGTACTAGTACTGTCAAAATTAAGATAATGAGCATGACAGTATTTACAATTGCAATTTGCTTTTCTTTTCTTTCTTTTCTTAGCGAAGCGAAATGGAAGAAGGAAGAGATAAGCACTAATGGTGAAATTATAAAAATATTTAAATTTGAATGTGTCACATAGTGAATGGTAAATAGGCTTAAGAAAAGTAAAACTAAACTCATCACACCAAATAATAATAGAACGATAGCTAGTAATAAATCATTAAGCTTATTGAATTTCTTGTAATAGGCCAAAAGCGAAAGAGAAAGGAGTACAAGACCAAAGAGTAATGAATAGAAATCTATATTCCACTTTTCTGGTGTTGCCTTTCTTTCCTTTGTTTCATAGATTGTAGTGCTTTCATTACCTTGGTAGTCTTTAATGGCCTTTTCTAGTGCAGAAGGAAGGTAGCACATATCCCAAAGCGTTGCTTTTTTGTCAACAGAAGGACCTAAGAGATAGTTTATTGCCCATGACACAAAGAATGTAGAACGAGAGAGATGCTTGTTTACACTATAACGAATAGTTTCGTTACTCTCTTTTTGCAGAAAAGAGTAGAAGTCATCTCCTTTTGCGTAAGAATAAATATCTCTTAGTCTTGTTGCGCAGTTATCTGAAAAATAGTCATATAGATAGGTTTTGTTTTCCTCTTTTGTATTGTATAAAAGGAAACTATACATAGCCTTTTTTTCGTTATTAGTAAGATTTAGAGGGAGTAGGCTGACAGTCCTATCCTCGTCTTCTAGACTGCTTATCCTATATAATGCATATGTTTCCCAAACTTCATAGTAAAGCTCTCCAAGAATGAAGGATGGAAGGAAATTCTCATCAAACGTGAAAATACCATAGTCGAAGGCAACGTCTATGCCATTAGGGGTAGTAACAACAAAGGCAGAGTGCCCAAAGTTCTCCCAAATAAGAGAGCCTTCGCCTCCTGTTAATAGGTAGATATTCATACTTGAGTAGTATTCTTCTTCATCTTTAGTAACAGCTTTTACTTTGAAGTTTTTTAATTCCTCATCGCTTTTAAATAAATCATCTTTGACTGTAATAGAAGCAAAGATAGATAGTGAAAGAAATAAGAATAGTACGAAAGCAAAATATCTTTTCATAGCTCTATATGTTACCCTTAACTCCTTTGTTAAGAAAGCGCTTTATGTTAATATATAGTACTATAAAAAGAGTATGGATAGAGATTTTAAAAGCCTAGCTATAATTATAAAAAAAGAAAAAAAAGGAGAGAGAAATGGACTTTTAACACTTCTTTCTCCAGACTTAGGCTTAATTAAAGCTATTTCATATGGTTCATCTCGTAGTCCAAAAGGTGATAGATTCCCATTATATGCTGAAGGATTATTTTCTCTTTCAAAAAAAGGAGAGAATGCCATCTATGTTAAGGATGTTGAAATCTTAACAGATCATGATTGGGTGAAAACTAGTTTAGATAAGATAGGGTGGGTAACGCTTTTTTCTGAACTTATTATACTTTCTCGCCTTTGTGATAGCTCAATATACTCTCTCTATACATCTGTTTTAGATGAAATGGAAAGCAATAATGTAGATAGATGCGCTGTCTATTTTATTTCTCATTTTTTATTGGTAGAGGGGCTTAGTGGTGACTGGAAAGTTTGCCCTATGTGTCAAAGAGAATATAGAGATGATGAGATTTTAGGGTTTTCAACGCTAAGTGGAACAGCTTGCTGTTCTAATTGCGATACACTCTCTTCTTCTCTAATTCTTCCTCCTAATGCAAGAAGGTACATTATGTATGTCTCTTCTTCTGATATAGAGACTTCACTTTCTTACAAAATTAGTGATGAGTTTGTGAAAAAGATTAGCCACTATCTAGTAAGAACACTTGAAGTCTCATTCCCAGCTCGCTTAAAGACAATAGAGTCTGGATTACTTGGTTAAGGATAAGTTTAAATATATGAAAATTAGCTTAAAAAGCTGTGATAGTGAAAGAGTAAATTCACTCTGCGAGAGGTATGGTCTCTCTGTTTTTTCGTCTTGTATCTACAATAGGCGAGAAATAGAAGAGGATAAGATAAAGTATTATCTTGAGGATGATATCATTTATCAACATAGTCCTTTTAGTGTCGATGATGTCTATAGCGCCATTGAGAGAATTGACGAAGCATTAGACGAAACAGATGGAAGAAAGCAAGAAAAGATTACTATCTATGGAGATAGAGATGTAGATGGTATTACATCTACTGCAATCATCTATAAAACGCTTAAAAAACTTGGTGCTAAAAGCGTTGAGACAAGGCTCCCCGTTGATGATGAAGGCTATGGCTTAAGTGATAAGATTGTAGACGAAATAATTGAAAGTGGAACAACTCTTGTCATTACTGTAGACAATGGCATAAGCGCTATTGAAGAGATAAAAAAGTTAGAAAAGAATGGCGTTAGTGTTATTGTACTTGATCACCATCTGCCGCTAGAGCAACTCCCTCCTAGTGAAGCAATATTCGATCCCAAAGTTGAGGGCTCTGGCTATCCTTTCTCAGACTTAGCTGGATGTGGGGTTGCTGCAAAACTCTCTTGGGCATTGAATTTTAGTCGTACTCCTCTATGGAACTCTAGTGTGATTTTATTACATGCTGAGCCAGGCAATGGGACGATTCGTATTAGTGGAGTTAGGTTAGAAAACCTAATGGAAGTGGAACGTTGCTATGATGAATTTGTAGAAGGAGAGAAGATTTCAATTTACTCATCTCCGCTTTTGTCTTTCTTATCTTCAAATACACCAATAGTTGTTTTAGATAAAGACACAGAGCTCAATCTTTTGAAAAAGGCTTTTGGTAAAGGTGTAGATATTTCTATTGAGGACTTTCGTCCGAACTTAGAAAAAATAATGCCGTCTTGCCGAGGTAAAAGCTTATTTGAGCTATCACTCCGCTCTCGTGGCGCAAGGTACTCAGATGGTCCAAAGGAACTTGAAACTCTTATTTCCCTCTTTAGAAGTGTGTCCATCTATTCTTTTGATAGCCTAACAAAGGACTATGAAGAGATTATGATTTTGGAAGCAATTGGCACAATTGCAGATTTAATGCCACTGAGAGATGAAAATAGGTTAATTGTAAAGAAAGGGCTTAAGCTATTATCGAGTAAGCCACCACTTTGCTTTAGCTACCTATTAAGTCGCCAAAATCTAATAGGCAAGCCACTTAGTGTAAGCAATGTCTCATACAAAATTACCCCAATACTTAATGCATCGGGAAGAATGGGAAAGCCTGATATTGCTCTCTCTCTGCTCCTTTCTAATTCTGATGACGAGATTGTAAGATTAACCGATAGTCTCATTGCTCTTAACAGTGAAAGACAAAAAAGCGAAGAAGATGCCTTTAAAAGTGTGAGCGAAAAGGCAACTGAATCATTAAAGAGAAGTGATGGAAAGATTATCATTATTGATGATGAAAAAATCTCTCGAGGCTTAACAGGTTCCATTGCTTCTAAGCTAAGCAATGAGTATGGTGTTCCTTGTCTTGTTTTAGCTTTAGTTGAGGATACAATTTCTGGCTCTCTAAGATGTTTTGACCCATTTAATGCAAGGGATTTTCTTTCTAATTTTGATTACCTGTTCGAGGATTATGGCGGACATAAATATGCTGCGGGGCTAAGAATGGATAAGAGTAAAAAGGATGAGTTTATTTCACTTCTTTATTCCTATATGGAAACTTTTGAAGAGGAAGAAGAAAATGAAAAGACCATTGAAGTAGATGCAATTTTGGATGAAAAGGATTTAGAAAATGATGTATGGTCATCGCTTAACTTCTTTTCTCCTTATGGACAGGAAAGCCCTGAGTTAAAGTTTTATATTCCGTCAGCTATCGTAAGAGAAGCATATCATGTTGGAAATAGCGATAAATTTATGAGACTTTCAATCGAATATGGAGGTTACATTTGGCCATCTGTATGGTGGAATGCTTCTAATAATGAAAGTTTGCTTGGGCGAAATGTCTCAATTGTTTTTACTCCTGAAGTAAATTGGTGGAAAGGACAAGGTAAAGAACAATTGAATATTATCGCAATAGAGCCTATTGATTAAATATTAAGCACATACGCAATTTTTTAATTTAAAAATAATGTAATTTTATTTTTTTTAATAAATAATTTGACAGCTCATAATCTTAATGTGATACTGAACACAATGATAATTAAAGATAAGGAGAAAAATATGGTTATTCTCATTGCAGATGCATTTGACAAATCTCTTCCAGAAAAATTAAGTGTTTTTGGAGAAGTTACAACAGATATTGAAAGATTAGCTGAGGCTGATGTTGTTCTTATTAGATCTAAGACAAAGGCTACTAAGGAATATATCGACAAAGCAAAGAATATGAAGTTAATTATTCGTGGTGGTGTTGGTATGGATAATATCGATATTCCATATTGTAAGGAAAAGGGCATTGTTGCTACAAACACTCCAAAGTCATCAGCTATCGCTGTTGCAGAACTTGCTTTCTGTCTTATGCTCAGCACACCAAACAACCTTTGCTTCTATGATACAACAATGAAGAATGGTGAATGGATGAAGAAGACAAAGAGACATGAGCTTTATGGAAAGACACTCTGTCTCCTTGGCATCGGTAATATTGCTAGAAAAGTCGCTGAAAGAGCTCATGCTTTCGGTATGAAGGTTGTTGCTTACGATAAGTATGTTGCACAGTCAGACCTTGCCGAGATGATGAGTCTTGAAGATGCAGTTAAGAATGCTGACTATATCTCTATGCACCTTCCATACACACCTGAAACAGATCAGATGGTAAATAAGGACCTCATTAGCAAGATGACAAAGAAGCCTGTTATTATTAACACAGGAAGAGGAAAGTGTGTAAACGAGAAAGATGTCGCTGAAGCTCTTAACAATGGTGAGCTTTCTTGGTTCTGCACAGACGTTTATTCTACTGAGCCACCTGTTGTAAGTGAAAACCCATTATTTGGTTGCAAGAATGTAACATTTACTCCTCATGTTGGTGCTAACAGTGAAGAGAACCTCCTCAGAATCGGTGAAGAAGTTATTGCTACTATCGACAAGTACCACAAAGAAGGTCTTGTTTAATAAAGGGACAAGTACAATCGGGGGATGATGTATGGTTAAAAGAATTGATGATACTAACAAAGCCATCATTAAGCTTTTGCAGGATGGTAGAAGACCTTATTCTGTCATTGCTGATGAATTAGGAATTACAGAGAATACTGTAAGAAGTAGGGCAAATAAACTTCTTGAGGAAGGCGTATTAAAGATTATTGGCATGGTCGATCCTGAATATGTTCCTGGCCTTCAGGTAATATATATGGGTGTAAAGCTTTCTACAATGGAACTCACAAAGAAGGCTGATGAGTTTATGGCTCTTAGAGGTGTTGTTTCTGTTGCTGTTGTTACTGGTCGATATGATTTAATTGTCAAACTTGTACTTAGTGAAGAAGAAGATCTTTCTCTTTTGAACTTCTTTTCTAATGAACTTACAAAGGTTTCTCAAGTTTTAGATGTTGAAACATATGTAGTATATCAATCGCATAACTTACTTGTTCCATATATTCTATAGTATATCGGATTAACCAAAGGGCTGCTATAAACGAGAAATCGCAAGTAGCAGCTTTTTTTGGGATTCTTCAATAAATAAAAATAATCATGCACTCTGCTAAAGAATTATCTTAGTTCTAATCATTTATTTAGTTTTTTTTTCATTTTCCCCTGACAATTTTTCACTTTTTTGCGCTTAAGAAATATAGGAGAAAAAAGCATGAAAGAGCGTCGTGTTAAACATATAGTTAAAGACAGTCTATTTACATCTTTAGCTCAAGAGAAAGATAGCTTAAGGAAGATCTACCTTTCTCTTCACAAAGAAGATACCTCAATTAAAGAAAGCGACTTAGTTATTAAAAGAATTGAGAATGTCATCTTTACAGGGATCTATAATGATTTATCGTTCACTGTAAGAGGAAAGACAATAGTATTCTTGGAGGTACAATCTACTTGGTCAATTAATATTCTTCTTAGGTTTCTTCGCTATTATGCAGAACTCTTACCTAGTTTGATTGATAGATACTTACGTCTTCAATATTCGAGTAAGCCTATAGAAAATCTAATAGTTCCAGAGTTCTATTTGCTCTACACAGGAAGAGATGAGAGAAAAGAGAGGGAGATAGAGCTATGTAAGGTCTTCTTTTCAGAGACAGATAACTTAAACTTAAAAGTAAAAGTCTTAACGAAAGATAATGCTGATGGTATATTAAAGGAGTATACAGAGTTCTGCATAATGTTTGATGAATACAAAAAGAAATGTGAGAGTGCAGAAGAAGCTATAGCTAAGACGATAGAGAAAGCAAAAGAGAGAGGGCTTCTGATGGAATTTCTAACGCGCCGAGAGATGGAAGTAATGAAGATTATGAGTGATGATATACTTTGGGAACTAGAGATTAAGCACTACATGGAGAACCAAAGAAGAGAGGGTCTTGAAGAAGGAGAAGAAGAAGGCTTCAAAAGAGGAATTGAACGCGGTGAAAAGAGTGGCCTTGAGAAAGGACTTGAACTCGGAGAAAAAAATGGAGAACTTAAAACTCTCATTTCTCTTTGTAAAAAAGGATTTCTCTCATTAGATAAAGCTATTGAAGAATCTGGTTTAACTGAAGAAGAGTTTAAAGAAAAATTAGAAAAATTATAACTAAAGATTTTTTAGATAGAAAGGATGTTTTAATTGAGCTTTAGAACATCCTTTTTTGTTGTTCATTTTGTATAGTTTTCTTATTTCCTCTTTTGTTTATTAATAAAAAAGGATATATCATGTATCAAGGTTGTTAATTGATTTGAACGATTAATAATGATTTCTTGTTTGAATAATTAGCATTATATTTTAAAAGAGGATTATCATGAATAGAGATTTATATAGAGATATAGAACCATATTTTGGAGAAGATTTCGACAAAGCCATAGAGCGTTTACTTTCTAAACGTGAATATTTGGGTGGCTTTGCTTATATGATAGGCGGAAGTGATATCGTAGCATCCTCATCTATTGTGAAAGAAATAATTGAAAAAATGAAGACAGTTCATTCATATGATGAGTTTCAGCACGTTATTACTGCTGGTTACTTAATTCCTGCTGTCGTAAAAAGAACTATGACAGATTTCACCATTTCAGGTGGTGAGAATTTGGATCCTAAAAAAGGATATTTATTTATTTCAAACCATAGAGACATAATCCTTGATTGCACTTTATTAGATTACGCACTTTTACACCGTAATAAACCACTGTGTGAGATGGCTGTTGGTGATAATCTAATGGTTAACCAATTTGTTGAAGATTTATTACGTGTAAATGGTGGAATAATTGTAAAAAGGACACTTCCAATGAGAGAAAAGTTCTTGGAGTCTTTGAGATTATCTGAATACTTTATTGAGACAATAAGTGAAGAAAACAAGTCAATTTGGGTTGCACAAAAGAGTGGAAGAAGTAAAGACGGTTTAGATATTACTAATCCTGCTGTACTTAAGATGTTATATCTTTCAAAGAGAAAGAGTGGTATAACATTTGCCGATTTGATGAAGAAGTGCAATATAGTTCCTGTTTCTATTAGCTACCAGTATGACCCAAATGATATCGATAAAGGCAGAGAGGAGATAATTAAGGAGCAAAATGAAGGCAAGTACGAAAAGAAGAAATATGAAGACCTTATAAGCATGGTAAAAGGAATAAGATGCTTTAAAGGAAATGTTCATGTTGCTATTGGTACCCCAATTGAAAAAGAATGCAATACACCAGAAGAGATTAGTAGAGAAATAGATAAACAGATTCATTTAAATTATCATCTTTTCGATACCAATTACATTGCGTATGACTATCTAGAGAATACAGATAAATTCTCTTCTTATTATACCCCTGCTGTTAGAGATTCTTTTATTTCTAAGTTTAATCATTTATCTAACAATCTTAGAAGCTTTGTTCTAAATACATATGCTAATCCTGTTAGATCTTATTTAAAGGAAAAAGAAATTGAAGCATAAGGTTATATATATACTCTCCTTTTTATTACTAGTTCTTCTTTTGTCTTGCACTAGTGAGAGCTTCACAATTAGTGATGTTATTTTTACTCGAAATATTTCTATTGATGAAGATGGAAGAAGAGAGGAGGGGGTAATTAACCTTAGCATCAAAGAAGAGAGCGATAATGATAAAACATATACTTTTCGTCTAGTAAGTCCAGATGGTGATCTCTCTTGGGAGGGAAAACTTGAAGGAAATAGTGAAATGTATTGCTCTCAACCTCTTTCTATTACTCCATCAGCAATCTTTCCTGAAGGGGAGTATACTTTATATATTTACTCCTCTTTAGGCAGTTCTAAAGATATAAAACTTGAAATTAATAAAGTTGAAAGTAAGTTAGGTTCTTTATCTGAATTGCCTCTAAATTCCAAAGTTACTATGTTTGAGAGAGACTCTAGTCAAACTGAAAATATAGAAGATGCTGATTGGGCGATAATAGAATACCAAGATAGATACTTAAACAACATAACTATTAGACAAGAGATATATAATTAAGTTCTTCCAACCATCTTCATTAAGTTTTCTTTAGTTAGCTTTATAAGGAAAGTTCGACCATGAGGACAACATGGTTCTTCCATTTTAAATACCTTTTCAAGTATTGCTTCTGCCGTAAATCTATCAACTTCGTCTCCCATTTTTATCGCAGCTTTGCATGCCATAGTTGCAAAGAGACTTTCTTCTAACTGATGTTCATCGGATTTGCAATTAGAGACAAAGTCAATTATCTTGTCTTCAATGCCCTTGCATACAGCAGGGAGAGCATCAATCTCCCATTCTCCTTTGCTTTTTTGAGAGAGCATTATGCCAAGCTTTGTGTAGATATAACAATGATTTAGTAGGTATTCATCTGTAATATCATCAACGCTGATAGCAATAGGCACAAGAAGGTTTTGTATTGTTTCTTGAGAGATTATTTCATCATATAGAATCCTCTCATGTGCAGCATGTTGGTCCACAAGATAAAGAGAGTTATTTCTTTCACAAATTAAAAACAGACGAAAAACTTGTCCTATATAGATTATTTCATCCTTATTTTGCTCTTCCTCTAATTCTTCTTTTTTAAGTGATTCTACCCTTTCTCTCTCTTCTTCTTTTGCCTTTTTCAGTTCTTTTGCTTTTTCTAGCCAAGAATTGTCTTTGGGAGTATATGTATTAGTAGGTATTTGATTTATTTTAGATATTGGTTTTTCAATTTTGTAGAAAGTATGAGGTTCTTCAATATTACTGCCAAAAGATTCAACTTTCTTGCCATCTTCCCATCTAGTAGCACTATCAAAAAGATAGAATTGATTATCACTTTCTTTTATTTCTGGAATTTTTCTTTCAACCCCATTTTTGATTAAAGATGATAGGGTATGATGAATCTCGGCAATATTTCGAATCTTTACTTCTTTTTTTGCTGGGTGAATATTGAAATCAACAAGTTCTGGCTTATCTGTAATAAAGACTGCGCTGTATGGATAGCTTCCACCAGGTAGAAGTTCTCCGTATCCATATATAACAGCTTGAACAAGGGAGAATTCTTCAACGGGACGTCCATTGACATATATTCTGATTTCTTTCTTATCTGATCGCTTTACGGCTGAAGAGGTTGTTACAACTCTTACTGTATACTCATCTTCTTCTTTTTCAAGATAATAGACATCGCTACTCAGTATGGAGTAATCTCTATAGAGCATCATTACACGCTCTTTTAGGTTTTCGCTCTTTTGCCAAACAAGCTTGGTAGCACCATCTATTTTTAGTGTAAATGAAATATTTGGAAAGGCTAGGGCCTTTGAGATGAAGAGGCTTTTACAAAGCACCGCCTCGGTGCTACTTCTTTTTAAGAAACTTCGTCTCGCTGGGATATCGTAAAAGAGATTTTCGCTAGATATCTCAGTTCCTTCTTCTGGACCAAATGAGAGAATCTCTTCTCTTACGCCATTATCAATTGTTAAGGTAGATTTAACGCCACTTTCTCTGTCCGAAGTAGATATCTTTAGAGTAGAAACAGCCGCAATAGAGTAGAGTGCCTCCCCTCTAAAGCCAAGTGTTTCTATTGAGTATAAATCATCTTCTTTGTGTATTTTACTTGTTGCATGAGGAGATGCAATTAGCTCTAAATCTTCTCGCGATATACCTCCTCCATTATCCTTTACTTTGATTTTATCAATACCACCACCTTCAATACTTACCTCTATTGAATCAGCTTTGGCATCAATAGCATTATCTAAAAATTCACGAAGTATTGCCTGCGGTCTATCAATAACCTCTCCAGCTGCAATGCGCGAGGAGAGGCGAGGAGGAAGAAGGTTAATTTTTCCCATTAATTGTCCTTAGTATCAAAAAGGGTTTGTGTTATTTTAATCTGAGGAGCGAAGTTGTCTTCTGTAATTGTCTGAATAGCGTTATCAAGTATAACTGGCTTATCAGGAGTAGAAAGTGACTGATCAAGCATAATAAACTCAGGTTTAATAGGTTTATTAAGAGAAGTAACAACACTCTCAAATATTGGCATACTAGGAGTATTTATTAAGACGTTAATTTCACTGAAGATAGGAGCATCTGGTCTAGATGGCTCT
>DHMZ01000088.1:10274-17032 GCA_002406055.1 Spirochaetales bacterium UBA4629 | reverse complement strand
ATGTAGTTATATCCAACATTCTTTTCGACTGTAGTATATTTACCTCTAATTGAGTCATATGCTGTGTAAGAAGAGAGTGTTGCGTTATATGTAAGTTCATCACTATCTGTAGATGCTGTGTAAATATCACCTTCACCTTCTGCTACAACTTTTGTTGTAGGAGTATAGATTGTAAGAGATGCATTAGAAGAAAGGCTTGCTTTCGCTGTACCATAGATAACGTAAAGTGTTAATCCATCATCTTCTTTAATAGCGACAAGAGAGTTCTCTCCAACCGTAATTGAAAGGGGTGTAGATGTAGCATATGCTTTCTCTTCACCTGTTGCTAAAATAACTCCATCTTTTGCTATATCAACAGATGTTCTTCTAATAGTTCTTCCATTAGCCCCAACTAGAGCATAGCGCCCAGAGAATGTAAATGTTTCAGATGCAAAGAGGGTAATGGTAACTAAAAACAGCAAAACAAATAGAAAGGTTATCTTCTTCATAATTAATCCTCTTTTTCCATATTATCACAGAGTTTTTTTTCATTCCATATTGGTTTACTATTTTTTAACGACGAAAAGTCATGAGAAGCATAGATATGTTCCCTTGTTAATTTGTCTATATGACACAATTCTTTAACGATAGGTTTTAAGCGAGCTCTAACGTTTGTTTGGTCATATGGGCAAACTGGCTTTATTACAGGAATGTCATAAACATCTCTTATTCTTTTTGTGACGTTTTCTTTCGTCTCAATGAGAGGTCTTATTATTCTTATTTTGCCATCAAAAAACTCTTGAACAGGATTCATTGTTGAAAATTTTGCCCTAAAACACATATTCATCAGCGTTGTTTCAACTAAATCATCCAAGTGATGGCCAAGAGCTATAGTTCTCTCATTGTGTTCTTCTGCCCATGAGAAGAGAATTCTTCGTCTATTACGGGAGCATAGGTAACAGTTGAAGTCATCTTTAAAAGATGTAGGGAATTGAGATTCATAAAGAACAGTAAGAGGCACATTTAAAGCATCAAAGAATTCTTCAATTTTCTCTCGTCCTTTTTCTTCAATAGGATGTTCTTTCCAATCTATCATTAAACCTTCAATAGAGTAGTCGTCCTTAATCCATTTCTTGCGTAAAGCTAAAGCAAGAGTAAGTGCAAGTGAATCTTTACCACCGGATGCTCCAATGATAATCTTTTCTCCGTTGTTTATCATGGAGTAGGTATTTATTGTTTTTCCTACTCCTTTGATAAATCTCATCATCCATGGTGGAATATCACCATTAATTAAATCTTTGTAACTTATTTTTTCTTCATTCATATAGGTATTTTGATAGTGCAAGCTTTGCATCTTCTTTATTAACGTATTCTGGTGTATAGAGTGCAACCTTTCTTAGACTATGCTGGAATAGATGTGAGAGCTCACAGTTAAAGACCATATCACTATCAGATATATCCTTTACTTGGTTGTCATCATCTATTATGGCAATATGGCTTTCGAAATTAATAGGTTCAGGAATATCAATTATTACTTCGTATTCTTTTAACTCTGGATACAGTGGTTTTAGCTTCAAGTATAGAGCATTTTCCATCTTTTCTTTCTCTTCAAAAGAACGTGAGAATCTTTCTATCTTTCCATTGTCAGCATAGTCTTTTTCTGCTTTTCTTTCTAAAAGAATGTTATGTTCAACCTTATCAACTAGTTCTAGTGCTTCGGTTTTTTCTCTTCTACTTAAAGCAAGCAAAACAAATTCATTGTCATCAATGCCGTATAAATCTTCAGGGAGAATTGTCTTTTCTTTTAGTGCAATTGTAATTGCCTTTTTTATCATTGCAGTTGCGCTTCGTACACCTTTATGCCAATAAAGAGTTCTATACATCATGTATTTTGAAAAGAGTATCTGCTCAACGCTACTTACAGCCTCTTTATCTAAGCAAAGTCTGTTTTTGTTTAGAGAAAGAGATGAAATAATAAAATCTGTATCTTGCTTGCCATATGGAACGCCAGAGAAAAAGCCATCTCGAGATAAATAGTCAAGCTTATCTGGGTCCAGTGTTCCAGATAATATATTTCTATAGAGTAGTGTTTCTTCGTCGCCAGTAAGCATCCCTTTGTCAATGATTGATGATACTGTTAATGCATCAGCTCCGGTATTCTCGATAGCTTTTCTTAGTTCAGGATGATTTATTATCATATCACCTGCAATTTCTTCGTGCTCTCTTAGTGGTAATTCTTTGAGAGAGTGTGCGTATGGAAAGTGTCCAATGTCATGTAATAGGCATGCAACAAGAAAGCTCATAATACCTTTTTCAGTAAAGGGGAGGTTATCTGATTTTCTAGAAAGAGATAATAGTATTTCTCGTCCTAAATAATATACGCCAATAGAGTGACTCAGACGTGTATGAACGGCTCCTGGATATATATGGTAGGCTGGTCCATTTTGCTTTATTCGTGCTAATTTCTGTACATCTTTCTCTTCTAGTAGAGCTTTTAGTTCTGATGTAAATGGAATATTCTGCCAAAGCGGATCTTTTATAGTATGTGTAAAACCTCTATTGAGGATGTTTTGTGCTTCATTTCTATCCATATTCTTTGAATATAGCATAATAATTATCTTCAATGTACACTATAACTCGACTTCGGAGGTAAAATTGAAAAAGCTATTAGTTTTATTATTGCTTCTTTTGCTATCATTTTCTCTCTTCTCATCTGTTTCTCCCATCTCTGAAAGACTTGGAGAAATTGCTACAGATATCAAACCTGGAACAATAGAGAGTCTTGTTTATAGCGCTATGAAGAAAGACTATGATGATAAGTGGTTAGAGCGATATGCATTCTCTCCATATAGCTTTGCCGTCTCCTATTCGTCGATTCTTTCATCATTACTTCCAATAGAAAATTGTCTTATTTCAACTTTCAAAAATGATGAAATATCTGTTATGGATCAAAAGAGTGGTAGAACTCTAACTCTAATAATAAAGGAGGGCAAGATAATAGCCCTCCTCGAAAAATAGTTTATTTTGTCAATTCTTCTAATCTGTTAATCAAAGATTCGAAGTGCTTAGTTGTTGCTATTACAGCATCTGGTTTAGACATATCGACACCAGCAACCTTTAATGCTTCGATAGGGTAGCGTGAGCCACCAGACTTTAAGAATGATAGGTAGTCATCCTTTTCTTCTTTTCCTCCATTAAGTACTCTTTGACTTAAGGCAATTGATGCTGCAATGCCTGTTGCGTACTTATAAACATAGAAAGCATTATAGAAGTGAGGAATACGTAAGCCTTCCATATCTGAATTCTCTTCAAATTCAAGTGTTGGACCGAAATATGCCTCAAGAAGCTCTCTATAGGTCTTTCTCATTGTATCAATTGTAAGAGGAACGCCGTTTTCTCCCTTATCGTGCAATAGCATCTCAAATTCTGCAAACATTGTTTGACGGAAGAATGTTGCGACAATGTCATCAATGTTTTTAGCAATTAAATATGCTTCTTCACCCTTACTTTTTGCATTTTTAATCATGTATGCAGAAAGAAGATTTTCATTGAATGTTGATGCTACTTCTGCTTCAAATATTGTGTAGTTGTAGTGAGGGAAAGGATTGTTATGGCTAGAGAAATATGAGTGCATGGAGTGTCCACCTTCGTGAATGAGAGTGAAGACACTATCTAAAACATCCTCTTCGAAGTTTGTTAGAATGTATGGGTTACCAATAAAGCCACCTGCAGAGAATGCTCCACTGCGCTTACCTTTGTTTTCATATCTATCAACCCATCTTTCGGTAGTTAAGCCCTTTACTAGAATTTCTGAATAGTCTTCACCTAGTGGCTTAACAGCTTCCTTAATTAAGCTAACAGCTTCAGCATATGTATGCTTGCTGTTTACTTCAGGTACGATAGCTGTATATACATCGTAGTGCTTGAGCTTCTCTTTGCCCATCATCTTTGCTCTTAGAGCATAGTAACGGTGGAGAATAGGGAATGCTTTATGAACATTCTCAATTAGAGATGTGTATACTGTCTTTGGAACATTGTCTGGAAAAAGAGCTGCTTCTAGAGCAGAATTAAAGCCTCTTGCTTTTGCCTCAAAGATATCATTCTTTATGCTACCTTCAAAGATTCTACCAAGAACATGCTGGTGCTTTTCATATTCTTTATATAACTGCTTGTAAGCTTGCTCTCTAATCTTTTCATCTTTACTTCTGATGAATTTTGCAAATGTAGAGTGGGTGAGCTTTTCATCTCCAATATATCCAAAATCAAGGTCAATATTGTTTGCATCCATGAATGCCTGTTGGTAACCAGAGCTGTTAGCAGAATAAAGGCTTAGAAGTCTTTCTTCTTTTTCTGAAAGGACATGCTCTTTCATTCTAAGCTGCTTCTGAATGAAGATTCTATAATCCTTGTTTCTGTCTTCTTTTAAGTATGATTCAATATCTTCCTGTTTCATACTCATTAGAACTGGGCGCATCCAACTTGTCTTTTCATTGATCTTTGCTTCTAGCATATTAGCAAGTCCTGCCCATTGCATTACTTCAGGGTTGGCAGAATCAACGCTATAGTTTAGAAATGCCCAAGAGAGAACCTTTTCTGCCTTTTCTTCATAAGCAAAGAGAGTAACAAGTGCATTATGGAAGTTATCAGATGAGAGTGCCATCTTATCTTTATACTCTTCAAGGGTATCGACTTTACTCTCTAATTCTTTCATTTCTTTTTCCCATTCTGCACTGTTAGTAGCAAGTGCAGATAGATCCCAAGTGTTTTCTTTTTTCTGATCTTTTCTTTCTATCATTTATTTAATTCCTTATCTAATAATAACTTAATTATTCGAGCAGCTTTGCCTCTATGAGAGTACAAATCCTTTTCTCCCTCTTTAAGAGTTGAAACGATTTTTCCAGCCTCATCATTAAAGAAAACTGGATCATAGCCAAAGCCTCCATCTCCATTTACTGGCTCAAGAGCAATTTTTCCCTTGCATTCTTCTTGAATGACATAGATGCGTTCTGGCGATAAATAAAGGCAAATAGCACATACAAATGTTGCGCTTCTATCCTCAACATTTTCCATATTTTTAAGAAGAAACATGTACTTCTCTTTATCTGTCAGCTTTTTCTTTAACTCTTCTTCTCCATAGCGAGCTGTATGGATACCAGGCTTTCCAGATAGTGCTTTAACGCATAAACCTGAGTCATCAGATAAAACTGGTTCTTTTACAATTGAATAAAGAGCCTTTGCCTTAATTATTGCGTTTTCAATGAAAGTTGAGCCATTCTCATCTGGGTCGAAGACAATTCCTTCTTCTTTGGGAAGAGTTAGAGAAAAGCCCCCTAGAAG
This sequence comes from Spirochaetales bacterium UBA4629, assembly GCA_002406055.1. Lineage (GTDB taxonomy): Bacteria > Spirochaetota > Spirochaetia > Sphaerochaetales > Sphaerochaetaceae > Ornithospirochaeta. The sequence goes on along the minus strand of DHMZ01000088.1, from coordinate 11,716 downwards.
CCTCGACATCTCCTTCTTCTTATGTTCATTACCGGATGCAAAATAAAGTTTCATAGCCCGATTGTATTCTTCATTCTGAATTTAGACTAGATATCTTTTCTAGCTCTTTCCTTACTATAGATATGCCCATAGAAACTGTAGTTCTACATACATCAAAATTGCTAGCAATTAGAGCATGATGCATTCCCCTTTGAGAAGAAAAGTATTTCTCAATCTTTTTCTTATGGCATTTTGCTTGAGCTGTGTAGTTTTCTTTGAGAACGCAGTATTCTTTTCTATCAGCAGTAAGTGACATGCTTCTTTTCATTTTTGCCATAAGTCGCCAATGCTTCGCTATAATCTCTAAGTCTTTCTTTTTAGCTTCTTCATATTGTCCTAAGTATTTTGATTTTAGCTCTATAAGTCGAATAAATGCCTCTTCTTCTGTATTGAAGATCCTTGCATAATTCTCTGCTTCATTCCTTACAGATTCTAAAGGAATAGAGAGAATAAAGAAGATAAAATTACGCCTGAAGTATTCATTTTTAAGTTTCTCTTTCAATACTTTTTCTGCAGGAGTTCTACTAGGAGAGATTACGTCACTTTTTGTTGTTATTATGTATGATGCCAACTCTTTTAGAGACATTGAGCGAATTTTTAAAACATCATATATTACTGGCTTTAAAAAGTTACTTTGATATTTTTCTAGTGGACACTCATCTAAGTAATACGGCGTTTCTTCATATAGGTATTCGCCTTCTAGCATAGTCTTCATTTCTCTTTCTTTGTATATTCTTCTGATACGAAAAATACAAACATTTCTAAGATAAGAGTTAAAAGAAAACGTTGCTATTTTGTAAGAAGAGATTATCCTGTCAATTTCATCATAAACCTTTACGTATACAGCAGATGTTAACTCATCATTTAAATATAGTCTTTGCTTGCATATTAAATAGATAAGTTTTTTTAATCTTTCTTCTATTATAGGTCTAAGCTCTTCTTTTTCTTTCTCGTTTTTTGTTTCGTTGTATTTAATTACTAGTGAAGTAAAGTAGTTGTCTTCACTTTGGCTTAAATAATCCTTATTCATACCCACCTCTCTTGTAATAAAAGAGACGAATAGTTTAAGCCATAAAAGAAAAGTAGGACTGAATTGTCCTACTTTATATCGTAATTTTTAAAAAGTAAGGAGTTTATTGCCTTTTCCTATCACTTTTGGTTCACTTCCCTTAGTGACACTATCTTCGTCAACAATAACTTCTTTTACTCCTGGAATTGATGGAATAGAGTAGGAGATATCCATCATCAAGTTTTCAACGATGCTTCTCAGTCCTCTAGCTCCAGTCTTCTGCTCAAAAGATTTTTTAGCAATAGCATGGATAGCTTCATCGGTAAATGTAAGCTTTATCTTGTCTAGCGCAAAAGATGTTGTATATTGCTTAATAATAGAATTCTTAGGTTCT
>DHMZ01000088.1:2312-10169 GCA_002406055.1 Spirochaetales bacterium UBA4629 | reverse complement strand
ATAAGACCGAACTTTACAAGATCATCTGGATGTAGGAGCTTAAAGAGCTCTCCTAAATCCTTCTCTTCATTTTCTTCAACCTTAGCACCAAAGCCCATAGAAGAGACAGCTGTACGCTTAGCAATTACTTTATCAAGTCCAACAAAGGCTCCACCACATATGAAGAGGATATTTGATGTATCGATTTTGAGCATCTCTTGGTTAGGATGTTTTCTTCCACCTTGAGGAGGTACAGAAGCAACTGTTCCTTCAATAATTTTTAGTAATGCTTGCTGTACACCTTCACCTGAGACATCTCTAGTAATTGAAACGTTTTCGCTCTTTTTTGCTATCTTATCTATTTCGTCGATAAAAACGATGCCTTTTTCTGCTTTTGCTATATCGAAATCTGCTGCTTCAATAAGTTTCAGAAGAATATTCTCTACATCTTCACCAACATAACCTGCCTCTGTAAGGGTAGTAGCATCAGCAATAGCAAATGGTACATTTAGCTTCTTTGCAAGGGTCCTAGCTAATAGTGTCTTTCCTGTTCCTGTTGGTCCAATAATTAAGATATTAGACTTATCTATTTCGACACCACTATCCTTAATTTGTTCGGCATACTTAATTCTCTTGTAATGGTTATAAACAGCAACAGAGAGAACCTTTTTTGCATTATCTTGTCCAATAACGTATTCATCGAGATACTTCTTTATCTCTTCAGGAGTAGGAATATCTAATGAAGCAAATTCATTGTTGTTTTCTTCTACTTCCTGGGAATGAAGAATATCTTCACATGTCTTTATGCAGTTCTCGCAAATAGCAACCCCAGGTCCAGTTACAACACGAACTGAACCATCTAAAGGTTGGCCACAAAATGAACAATATTTAGTGTTTCTAGCCATTTATTTATTCATTACCTTATCAACAATACCGTAAGAGACAGCTTCCTCTGCATTTAAGTAGAAATCTCTTAGAATATCTTTAGAAATCTCTTCCTTACTTTTTGAGGTATGTAGACTTAAAATTTCTGTTGTTATCTCTTTAATTCTTTGTAGCTCTTTATTGGTGACAATAATATCTGTTGCCTGACCTTCGGCACCGCCAGAAGGTTGATGAATCATGACTCTCGCATGAGGAAGAATGAAACGATTGTTCTTTTCTCCCCCAGCAAGAAGAATAGCAGCCATAGAGCAAGCCTGTCCAATACAGATAGTTCTTACAGGGCAAGCTATGTATTGCATTGTGTCATAGATAGCAAGTCCAGCAGTAACGCTTCCACCAGGGCTATTGATATAAAGATTAATATCCTTCTTTGGATTTTCACTTTCCAAGAAGAGTAGTTGGGCAACAACAAGATCTGCCACAGCATCATTAATCTCGCCATCAACAAAGATAATTCTATCTTTTAAAAGACGTGAAAAGATATCATAAGTACGTTCCCCAGTCCCTGTCTGCTCAAGAACATAAGGAACATAGGTGCTCATTTTAGTTTTTAACAACTCTTACTCCTCTTCTGGTAGCTTTGTTAATTCCTCGTAAGAGAGTGTCTTCTCTGCCTTGAATGTGTTATTTTCCATTAGGTAAGGAAGAGTCTTTGAATACTTGAGATTGTCTTTGATGTATTCTTTGTAGCTCTCTTTTGCTTTTTCATCTTCCATCTTCTGGAGAGACTCTCCGCCTTCCTTCTCTATCTCTTCATCTGTAACAGGGAAATCTTCTTTCTCTGAAATCTTAGAGAGTATAAGCTCTTTCTTTATGTCGAGAGTAGCTGGTTCTCTCCAACCTTCCATGAAGCTTTCCTTATCTTGTCCCTGTGCACGGAAGAATGAGAGAAGCTTGTCTTCACTTAGGCCAGACTGTCTGACGAAGTTGCTCCAATCATTTTCGAGAGTTACATCAATCATTGACTTAGGAACACTGATTGTTGTCTTTTCAATTAATGCCTTCATAAGAGCATCTTGCTTTCTTCTCTTAAGTGTTTCTTCAAGTTCCTTCTCTAAGTCAGCCTTAACACCGTTACGAAGGTCAGCAACTGTCTTGTATTCTTCCTTTACATCCTGTGCAAAGTCATCATCAACTTCAGGAAGTTCTCTCTTCTTTAATTCATTGAGCTTGATATCAATCTTAACAGTCTTTCCTTCGTAAGATGGAATATCATCTTCCTCTGTGAATGTCTTTTCGATTGTCTTCTCATCTCCCTTCTTCATTCCGATTACATCATCGTCGAGCTTAAAGAAGTTATATCTTGTACCAATTGTGAATGTAAAACCTTCTCTCTTTGTTGTTTCGTCTACAGTGCCATCTTCGTTGTAAGCTTTGTAGTCGATGTTTGCGATATCGCCATTCTCAGCTTCTCCGTCTTTTGAAACAACAAGAGCATTCTGTTCTCTGAGAGTATTAATCTCGTTATCAATATCTTTATCTGTTACCTTTGCATCAACAGTTTCAATTGTTAAACCTGTGTACTGTGGTAGCTCAAACTGAGGAGCAACATCGTACTTAACTGTGAATGTAACAGCTTCATTCTTCTTAAATGGAAGAAGCTTCTCTTCATCCTGTAACTCTGGAGTAGAGTAGGCAAGAGGCTTTTGTTTTGAATCAAGTGTTTCGATAGCTTCTTTGAGGTTTTCCTCTAAGCAATCAAATGTTGATTCAACTCTAATGTCAGAACCAAACTTTCTTTCAATGACAGATGTAGGAACGTGGCCCTTTCTGAAGCCTGGCATCTCGATGTTCTTTGCATACTTTGATAGCTTGTCGTTGTATGCCTTTTCAATTGAAGCAGCATCTACTGTTAGAGTAAGAGATGCCTGACTGTTCTCCAATTCTTTAAAATTCTTTTCAGTTACCATTTTATTGGGACTCCCTTGCAATAAATAATTACACGCTAATAGCCAAATAAATATAAACGTTTTTCTTTCGTTTGTACATAGACGGCACTATTCATTAATTTAGTACAAAAATAGGAAAAAAGAAAATAGGAGCTAGAAAAAATAGTACTAGGACATTTTTTGACCTAGTTGTTCTTTTAGAATTTACTTGCAAATGGGGTAAATTATGGAAAGAGCGTCAGATACTATTATTTTAGCCGAAAAAACAAAAAACGATGAAACTTTAATTCCAATGTATTTAAAAAGAATGGAGCCATTAGTTAGGAGTGTTACGAAGAAGTATCTTTCATATAGTGGATATGAGGTATACAAAGATGACATAATAAGTGTTGCACAATACGGATTATGTAAGGCTGTCAAAAGCTTTGATTTCTCTCGCCATGGATTCTTTTCATATTCAAAGAAGGCGATGGAGATAGAGATTCGTTTATTTTTAAGTAACGAAAGTAGAATGATTAGACTTCCTCGCTATATTACTTCTCTAAATAAAAGAATCAATGATGAAAAGAAGAGTAGTTCTGAGTCAAAAACAGATAGTCAGATAATGAAGAGTGTAAAGATAAAATCGACTAAGACATATAAGACTGTTAATGATGCTCAAAAGTATTCTGTTGTATATTCATTAGACACTCCGCTAACTGAAGACAATAAAACTGCAGAAGAGATATTTGCTTCTTCCGTAGATATTGAAAACGACTACATTGAGAGCGAAAATCAGAGTGCAATAAAAAGAGCTGTCATGTCTCTTTCTGCTGAAGAAAAATACATAATTGTCCACTCATTTGGGCTATTTGATAATCCACCTATGAAAAATAAAGATATGGCCAAGAAGTTTGGTGTTACTACTGTTACTATAATAAATAAGAGGAAAAGGGCGCTAAGTATACTAGAAGAGAAGCTCTCTCCTTTGTATTATTAAGGCGTGAGATATATTCTTTCTTTTTTTCTTATATTTTTACTTCTTTTATCATCGTGTTCTTCTATGAGTAGCTTCTCTACGAAAGAGAGTGATACTACTCAAAGTGAAGAAACAATAAAAGAAGAAAAGGAAGCTCTTTTAGTTCTTGCTGAAGATATGGTTGTAAACACTAAAGAAGTGAGCTTCAAGAGTTCTCTTTTTGGCGATGCTTTAAGAGAAGAATATAAAATTTATGAAAAGTATCTTCCCAGTTATAGCGACATTAAAGCTAGGTATCTTTCTAGTGTTGCCGAAGTCGTGAATGAGACTATAGCTAATGATTTTCCTCAATATGTTTTAAGCATTGCCGAAGAACTGGCTAACAATCCAACTATATATGTTGAAGATGGTGTATTAATTACAGATACGCTTGAGAATGTAACAAGGGATTATCTATCTAGTTTGCTTTTTTCTGCTTTAGAAGAAAATAGCGAGAAGCTAAGTCTTGCATTTGGAGAAAGTAAAGATGCTTGTGATAAAATAAAGACAGCTTATTCAAATCTTATTCTCATTGGGGAAGAGGTAGATATTCCTAGAGTTAAAGAGATTGATTATTCCCGTGTTGTATCCATAGCGCTAGACAAGTACTATTCCATATTAAAAGAGGAAGAAGAAAAGCTTAGAAATAATCCAGTATATGCTAATCCTTCCTATAAAGCATTTTGGAGTTGATCTATGGAAGATTTATTTTCTCTCCCTCAATTAAATAATGAGCCTCTTGCTTCTAGAATGAGACCAAGAAATTTAGATGAATATGTTGGACAAGATCATATTTTAGGGCCAGGCAGACTTCTTCGTCGCGCAATTCAAATGGACCAGCTTTCATCTATCATTTTCTATGGCCCTCCTGGTGTTGGAAAGACGACCCTTGCGCGCGTTATTGCGAATACTACAAAGAGTCATTTCTCGACAATCAATGCTGTTCTATCAGGCGTAAAAGAATTACGTGAAGAGATAAATGAGGCAAAGGAGAGACGCGAACACTACTCAATGAGGACAATACTCTTTATTGATGAGGTTCACAGATGGAATAAGAGCCAACAGGATGCACTTCTACCTTGGGTTGAAAATGGCACATTTATCTTAATAGGAGCAACTACCGAAAATCCATTTTTTGAGGTAAATAGGGCTCTTGTTTCAAGATCAAGAATCTTTCAGTTAAAGCCTCTTGATGAAACAGATTTAAGAAAAATAGCTATGCAGGCCATAACAGATAAAGAGCGTGGTTATGGCAAATATAAAGTTGAATTTGAAGAGGGAGCGTTAGAGCATCTTATTGAAGTTGCTTCAGGAGATGCAAGAAGCCTCTTAAATGCTCTAGAACTTGCTGTTGAAACTACACCAGAAGAGTATCCTCCTAAAGAAGGAAGCGTTATATACATTTCAAAAGAGGTTGCAGAAGAATCTATTCAAAAAAAGGTTGTCCTCTATGATAAGGAAGGTGATTATCACTTTGATGTAATATCTGCCTTCATAAAATCTATTAGAGGTTCAGATCCTGACGCAACACTATATTGGCTAGCTCGTATGGTCAGTGCTGGTGAAGATCCAAGGTTTATCTTTCGTCGCATGATGATATCTGCATGTGAAGATATTGGCATGGCAGAACCAAATGCCATAACAGTTGTTACCTCAGATGCAGAAGCTTTTGATAGAATTGGATTACCTGAGGGAAGATTTCACCTCTCTCATGCAGCTATTTACCTTGCAACATGTCCTAAGAGCAATAGTACTCTTGGCTTTTTTGATGCTCTTAGCGATATTGAAAAAGAAAAGAGCAGGGAAGTACCTAATCACTTGAAAGATGACTCAAGAGATAGTGAAGGCTTTGGCCATGGAGAAGGGTATTTATATCCTCATTCTTATACAGGACACTGGGTTAATCAGCAATACCTCCCTAATGGACTACAAGGAAGAGTATACTACAGGCCAAGTAATATAGGATATGAAGGAAAGATTCGAGATGATGTACTTAGAAAGAGGGAGGCACAGTTAGAGTGTAGCTCTGATGATTCTTTCTTAGAAAATTACACATTTACACCTTTTTCAAAAGAAAGAGACATTTGGATAAGAAGAGCTATGACTAATAGACCCTCATATCTATTAGCTTTGGTAGACCTACTCTATGAAAATTTAGATTTAAGACGTCATGAAAATGTTCTTGTTCTTAATGCCTCTAATGGCCTCTTGTTATACCCTCTAATGAGAAAGAATCCTGAAGGCTTATCGATTGCTACAGTACAAAAAAAAGAGCAAAAGGATGTGATAGATCACTTTTCAAAAGAGATGGATGATCTTCTTAGACCAGAAGTAATAGTATCTACACCTCTAGAGTCATTCTCTTTAATTGATGAAAAGATGAGATTCGGGGCAATAAGTGGTAGAAACGTTCTTTCACGTTTACCTGAAAACAAAGCTGTATTACCTCTTATTAAAAGTAGATTGGAGGACGATGGAGAGTGTGCTTTAATTGAAACAATCCCTTCGCTTTCTTCTAGACTATCTGATTTTGCTCAAGGTGTATTAAAAGAAGAATTATTAAAATGTGAAGGAGCTTTGTACTCATCAGGAAATCCACTATTTTCTTGGTCGAAGGCCGAATTAGAAGCGGAAGTAAGGAGCACTTTTGAAAAAGCATCAATTTCATATAAAGAAATGGTTGAGCCTCGCTTTATTTCTGAAGAACAGATTCAAAGTTGGTATGAGAATACTTACAAAAAATACTTTGTAGATAAATCATCGTTTATTGATGCATTTAAAAATAAAACAATTGAATGGAAAACGACCATTGCAATCATTAGAAGTAATAGGCGAGGAGTAGAGAATAGAAACAAAAGTGAGCTAAATGAGGTTGAAAATCGCATAAAAGGCGAAAAGTGAAAAGAAAAATAACTTTTTTGTTAATATTAGGTTGACACAAAAAGATTGTTTCTTTATAGTCTCTCTTGTTGAAATTGCAATGGCGAACGCATTGCTACCAAACATGGTGGAAGTAGTTCAGTGGTAGAGCGCCAGATTGTGGATCTGGTTGTCGAGGGTTCGAGCCCCTTCTTCCACCCTTTGCTTCCAACTCTTGGGAGGGAGGGCGCTCTTAGCTCAATGGATAGAGCGTCGGACTTCGAATCCGCAGGTTGCAGGTTCGAGTCCTGCAGGGCGCAATTTCATAAATGGGCCGCTAGCTCAGCTGGTAGAGCAACAGACTCTTAATCTGTGGGTCAAAGGTTCGATCCCTTTGCGGCTCATATTTCAACGCGCGAGCGTGGTGAAATTGGTATACACGCTAGACTTAGGATCTAGTGCCTCGGTGTGAGGGTTCGAGTCCCTCCGCTCGCATACCAAAAACTCTTGCGGCGGTAGCGTAGTGGTTACGCACCACCTTGCCAAGGTGGGTCACGCGGGTCCGATTCCCGTCCGCCGCTTTTTTCCTTGCTTAAAACAGCAAGGATTTTTTTTGCCAGAAATTCGAATTGTAAAATCGAAAAAGAAAAACTGAAAATCGGTTGTTATTTATTGGCTATTATGTTAGAGATTTTTAATATTCTTAATATTTCAAAGGTCTTACATGCAATTACTTCAAGAAAGAATTGTTAAGGAAGGAAAGGTCCTCCCTGGAAACATTATTAAGGTAGATGGTTTTTTGAACCATCGTGTCGATACGCTTCTTCTCAGGGAGATAGCGAAGGCTTTTAAGGCTTATTTTGACACAGAAAAGGTATCTGTTGTCTTAACAGCCGAAGCAAGTGGTATTCCATTGGCAACTGTATGTGCCGAAGAATATGGAGTACCACTTATTTTTGCTAAAAAAGCTAAGAGTGATAATATTGAAAGTGGACTATTCAAAAGTGAAGTATGGTCATATACATACAAAAAAAAGTTTACATTAATTGTTTCTAAAGAATGGTTAAAGAGTACAGATAATGTATTGATTATCGACGACTTTATGGCTAAAGGAAATGCTGTGCAAGGTCTACTCGATATCGTAGAAGAGGCCAATTGTCATCTTGAAGGTGTCGGAATAGCAATTGA
>DHMZ01000088.1:0-2196 GCA_002406055.1 Spirochaetales bacterium UBA4629 | reverse complement strand
AAAATAAATGATGACGGAACTCTAGTCTTTAGAGAGGAAGAAAAATGAAAAAGGTTTTAATAATAGATTTTGGTGGACAATATAACTTACTTATTGCCAGAAGAGTAAGGCAAAGTGGTGTATATTGTGAAATCAAAAGTTTTCGAATAAAACTTGAAGAAATAAAAGCATTTACCCCTGATGCAATTATTCTTACAGGTGGTCCAGCTACTGTTTTTGAAGAAAATTCTCCTCGTATAGATGAATCGATTTTTTCTATGGGTATTCCTGTTTTAGGTATATGTTATGGGATGCAACTGATGGTCTATGCACTTGGAGGTAAATGCAAAAGAGCAGAAAAGAGAGAATATGGAAAGGTAATTCTTTCTCATAAAGAATCAGCTCTCTTTTCTTCTGTGCCTACAGAGAGTGTTGTTTGGATGAGTCATGGAGTTGAGGTAGAAAGTCTTCCTCCTTCATTTAATACAATTGCATCAACATCTTCTTGCACTAATGCTGCCATCGAAAGCTCTGATCATTTACTTTATGGTGTACAATTTCATCCTGAAGTTATTCATACAGAATATGGCAAAAGAATTCTCGATAATTTCCTTTTTGAAATATGTCATTTTACTAAAGAGTGGACAATGAAGAGTTATGCTGAGTCAGCTCTTGAAATGTGCAAGAAAAAGATAGGAAACAAGAGGGTATTGCTCGCACTTTCTGGTGGTGTTGACTCAACTGTTTGTGCCGCTCTTTTAAGTAAGGCTGTTGGCTCTAATTTAACATGCATTTTTGTTGATCATGGTCTTTTGAGAAAGAACGAAGGCGATGAAGTTGAAAGTGTAATGAAGAGCCTCTTTAGTGCAGACATAAGAAGAGTTGATGCCTCAGATAGATTCCTTTCTCTCTTAAAGGGTGTTGAAGAGCCAGAGAAAAAAAGAAAGATTATAGGTGAAACCTTTATTAGGGTATTTGAAGAGGAAGCAAAGAAAATTGGTAAAGTAGATTTTCTTGCACAAGGTACAATCTATCCAGATGTAGTTGAGAGTGGACTAGGTGGAGAGAGTGCTGTAATTAAGAGCCATCACAATGTAGGCGGACTTCCTTCTGTTGTGGCATTTGATGAGATTATTGAGCCACTTAGAATGCTCTTTAAGGATGAAGTACGACAACTAGGTAAAGAACTAGGATTACCTGAAAGCATTGTAATGAGACAACCTTTTCCAGGTCCTGGACTCGCTATAAGAATTATAGGAGAGGTCACAAAAGAAAAGTTAGAAATTGTAAGAGAAGCAGATGCAATCTTTAGAGAAGAGATGACGAAAAAGGGATATAAAGATGCTCCTAGCCAGTATTTTGCGGCTCTAACAAATCTTAGAAGCGTAGGTGTAATGGGAGACGAAAGAAGCTATGATTATGCAATAGCTCTTAGAGCTGTTAATACTTCCGATTTCATGACAGCTACTTGGAGTCGAATAGACTACGAATTGCTAGATAGAGTCTCATCTCGAATAGTGGGCGAAGTAAAGCATGTTAATAGAGTCTTTTATGATATTACTTCTAAACCACCAGCAACTATAGAATTGGAATAATTGCAGTATTTATGTGGATATTGCAACTCTACAAAGTGATGCAAGTGTTTAACGAGTACTATATTAGTTGAAACAAAGAAGGTCTTGTCGAGTTAATATGAATATTAGCTAGTCAAGGCTTTTTATTTTAAATTAAAATACAAAGGATAAACTCAAAATGTAGAAAAAGGTCGTCTCAAAATGTTGTTTTGCTATAGATTACTCCTTGAAAACTTGGAATAAAGGAAAGGTCTTTGGCGTAGCCAATTTTTGACATAAAAGTTTCTAAAGGATATTCTTCTTTTTGTATTCTTTTGGTGATATACCTGTAATCTTCTTAAATTGATGGGAGAAGGTATATACATCCTGGTAGCCTAATTTCTCAAGTATCTCCTTAGGTCTAAGACCCATTGAAAGTAGTTGCTTTGCTCTAGAAATCTTTGCTTGTATACGATACTGAGATGGAGAAATAAGAAAATTATCTGTAAACTCTTTACGGAAAGTGTGATAGGTCATTCCTAGTTCATCGGCAATCTCAGGAAGACTCATCGTATATTCCTTTTCTAATAGGTATTTTGCCTTTCTTAGTAGTGTTTGCTTTCCCATTGTTAAGTATGGAGATAGAAAGGAGAGTAGGTATTTT
>DHMZ01000115.1:1208-4160 GCA_002406055.1 Spirochaetales bacterium UBA4629 | reverse complement strand
CCACGTGCGCTCGGACGTTCATTAATTAAGCTTGGTCAGCTTAAGTATGAAAAATATGGTCCAGATGATATAGGAGAAGGTCCTGTATATATCAGACGCAGCGATGCAGAAGAGATGCTCTTAAAAAAGACAAAGGAGAGTGAGAATGAGAACTAATGTAGATGTTTTAGTCATCGGTTCTGGTCCAGGAGGAATGAGTAGCGCTCAATACTCTAGCCGTGCAGGACACAACACGATGCTAATAGATCCAAATGGGCAAGGTGGACAACTCTTATTTATTGATAGAATAGAAAACTATCCAGGCTTTGAAAACATAAATGGGTATCTACTCTCTTCTTATATGGAAAAGCAATGTGAAAGCTTCGGTGTTTCTTTCGATATGCAAAAAGCAAAAAAAATAGAAAAGAAAGATAACTCTTTTTTTGTTGAAACAGATGAAGGAGAAATAAAAGCAAAAGCTGTGATAATTGCAACTGGAGCGACACACAAAAAACTAGGAGTAAAAGGCGAAGAAGAATACTTTGCTAAAGGTGTAAGCTATTGTGCAACTTGCGACGGACCATTTTTTAAAGACAAAAGAGTTGTTGTTGTAGGCGGTGGAGACACGGCGCTAACAGATGCCGACTTTCTTTCTTCCATGTGCAAAGAAGTTACTATAATTCATAGAAGAGATTCTTTTAGAGCGCAACAAGCTCTAGTTGATAGAGTAAAAGAGAAAGCTAATATTTCTTTCGCAATGAACGACACTGTAAAAGAAATAAAAGGTAATGGAGAAGAAGTAACTAGCGTTCTTCTTGAAAGTGGCAAAGAAATTGAGACAGATGGAGTTTTTATCTTTGTAGGCATTACCCCTTCTTCATCTATTGTTGAAAAGTTATGCGAACTTGAAAATGGTTTTATAAAGGTAAACGAGAACAAAGAAACTACCCTTTCTGGCCTTTTTGCTTGTGGCGATGTCACAACTACACCATTTAGACAAGTAGTTACAGCAGCATCAGATGGAGCAATAGCTAGTCACAGTGCTGATGAATATATTTCATCTCACTCTTTTACTAGTTAGTTTTTCATATTTCTACGTAAGAAAATATTATTTAACTTGCCCACAGAAAGAAAGAGAGTGGATAATACAAACATGAAGATATTATTTGTATCGAGCGAAGCTACAGGTTACGCAAAATCTGGTGGGCTCGCCGATGTTGTTACAGCGCTGTCAACTTCACTCTCTTCTTTGGGCCATGAATGCAAAGTATTTTTGCCATTCTATTCTTTTATTGCCAAAGATGGGTTCAAAAAGGTTCTCTCTTTTCAACTTCCAATGCTTGGAGAAAATGAAAAAGCAGAGGTATGGGAAAAGGAGGAAAATGGTGTTACATTTTCCCTTCTCTCTCACCCATATTTTTCAGAGAGAAAAGGAATATATGGCGATACATCTTTTACGCCATATCCAGATAATTGTCCTAGATTTATTCTTTTTTCAAAAGCGGCTGCGCTCTTTTGCCTAGCAACAAATTTTCAACCAGATATAGTTCATGCCCATGATTGGCCTTGTGGCTTTGTAGCCCATTTTTTTCACTATTTTAAGGCTCCAGGCAAGACAGTTTTTACAATACATAATCTTGAATATCAAGGAGTATTTCCTCTTTTAGATGCAGTTGTATCTTCTTCGGTAATACCAAAAGGAGCAAAGAGAAATAACCAAATAAATATGATGGCTGAGGCAATACTCTCTTTCGATAAAATCACAACAGTTTCCCCTACATATGCAAAAGAGATATTAACAGCCCAGTATGGTGCTGGACTTGAAGATATTCTAAAACTTAGAGAAAAAGATCTATCAGGTATTCTTAATGGAATTGATGATAAAGAATGGAATCCTGAAACTGATAAATACATTCCTCATACATTCTCTATAAAAAAAATGGAGGGTAAAACAAAAGATAAACTAGCTATACAAAAAGAGTTTAGACTAGAAGAAAATCCAGATATCCCACTAATAGCTATTATAAGTAGACTATGCGACCAAAAAGGTTTCGATACTCTTCTATTAGAAGGAGAAGAATGTGTTTTAGAGAGACTTCTAAAGAAGAACAACTCTCAATTTGCGCTTATTGGTACTGGAGACAGCAGATATATTACAGTTTTATCAACACTGATGACTAAATATAAGAATCTATCAGTGAAGATTGTCTTTTCAACAGAACTCTCTCATCAGCTTGAAGCTGGTGCAGACTTCTTTCTTATGCCATCGAGATATGAACCATGTGGCTTGAATCAGATGTATTCACTTCGTTACGGAACACTCCCTATAGTTCATTCTACTGGCGGCTTGAAGGATACTGTTTGTGACATAGAAGAAAAGAATGGAAATGGATTCTCTTTTATTTCACTAACAGCAGAGAATATAGAAAAAACTGTAGAGAGAGCTGTTAGCTTCTATGGAGAAAAGAAAGAACTTGAAAAGGTTAAGAAAAGAGCAATGAGCACTGATTATTCATGGAATGCTTCAGCAAAGCGCTATATTGAACTCTATTCTAGTCTTTTAAAAGATTGAAATAGAAATTTCTGAGTAGTTCACAACTGTATAAAGAAAATCTTTAACTTTATTTAACAAAAAAATGAATTACAATAAAAAATGAAGGAGACTATACGAATGACACTTAACAACAAAAAAGTAGTGGCCATCGTTTTAGGTGGAGGTAGAGGAACTCGTCTCTACCCTCTCACAATGGATAGATCTAAACCAGCTGTACCATTTGCAGGTAAATACCGTCTTGTAGATATTCCTATCTCAAACTGTATTAATAGCAATATAAGACAAATCTACGTTTTGACACAGTTTAATAGTGCTTCATTACATAACCATATTGCGTCAACATATGTCTTTGATGCATTTTCTGGCGGATTTGTTGAAATACTTGCTGCGGAACAAACATATACATCTGAAACTTGGTA
>DHMZ01000115.1:0-1127 GCA_002406055.1 Spirochaetales bacterium UBA4629 | reverse complement strand
AATGCAGAGTACTACGTCATCCTATCTGGTGACCAGCTCTACAGAATGGACTTTAATAAAATGTTGCAGCAACATATTGAAAGTGGCGCTGTATTAACTATTGCAGGCAAGCCTATAAGTAGGAGTGAAGCAACTGGACTTGGCATTATGGGATGCGACGAGAATGGAATGGTAACAAAGTTCTTCGAAAAGCCAGCGCCAGATGCAGACATAACAGATTATTTGGTTCCTGAAAAGTGCTTAATGTCTCAACTTGGACAGAAGCGTACAGAAAAGAATGAATACATTGCAAGTATGGGAATCTACATCTTTAATGCAAAAGAGATGGAAGTTGCACTAAACAATGATAAAACAGATTTTGGTAAGGAAATCATTCCAGACATTATAAAGTACAAGCCTGTATCTACTTACCTATTTGATGGATATTGGGAAGACATAGGAACAGTTAAGGCTTTCTATGAAGCTAACCTCAATCTAGCTGCTGATAAACCTTCATTTAATTTCTATGATGAAGATATGCCTATCTATACACATAGAAGACACCTTCCTGCAACAAAGGCAAATTTCTGCAATATCTCAAACTCTTTAACTAGTGAAGGATCTATTATTACAAATGCGTATATAGTCAACTCAATCATCGGAGTAAGAACATTTATCGAAGCTGGTGCCTCTTTAGATGGCGTATATACAATGGGTGCTTCTCGCTATGAAAGTGAAGAAGAAAAGGCAGAAAATGCACGTAAGGGCATACCTAATATAGGAATAGGACGAGCAACCATCATAAAAAAAGCTATTATTGACCAAAACGTCAGAATCGGAGCGAACTGTCGTATTGGTATAGATAATATAAAACGCCCAGAAGGAGACTGGGAAATGTACTCTGTTCATGATGGTATTATTGTTATTAATAAAAATGCAATAATCCCTGATGGAACTGTTATTTAACCTTATTGATATTTTTTATCGAAAGTTAGCCTCTTTTAGTTTTTCTAAATGGGGCTTTTTTGTGAGCTACCTCATCCTAGCAGCAGCTTGAGGGTTAGGCTTCCAGTTTCCTTCTATCGTTAGATAGCTTTTCGAGTCTGCTTTGTCGCCTTTTTGCAACAGAGTCTGACGCTCTCTCCACT
>DHMZ01000037.1 GCA_002406055.1 Spirochaetales bacterium UBA4629 | reverse complement strand
TAGAAGGAAAAACAGATGTAAAAAAATACATCCCGAAGGATGTATTTAACGGTTTCTATTGGGATGATATCATCTACTGACCTATTTTAGTTTGCTTACTGGTGGATAAGCCTTCTTCACAGCTTCAGAGAGAACAAAGCCTAAGACAGAGCCTACTCCTGCTTGAATAAGGTTTCCTGGAACTTCAACAAGTGCTGTTGCATATCCATAGAGGAACGTGCCTGAAAGAAGAAAGTAGAAAAGTGCAACAGAAATAGTTGATGTTAAAACAGCTAAGAGTTTTCTAATAACTCTTTCTTTTTTAGAAAACTCTCTATCCTTCTCTTTTACAATTAGCGCTACAAAAAGCCCCTCTAAACCATGTGCAACAAATGTGATTGGAACCCACTGAGCATAGCCACTAATTGCATCAGCAAGACATGCTCCAAGTCCAGAAGCTAATAGAGACGATGTTGGGGACAAAAGGAAAGCAAAAAATGTAATTGCTACGTCACTGCAATTAAGGTATCCACCGCCTGGGGTTGGAATCTTTACGACCATTGTAAAGACAGTTACGATTGCAATAGCAATAGCAAGTGTTGCTATTCTTGTTGTGCTCTTTACTTCACTGCTCATTTTATACCTCAAGAATGATAATAATTAAAACTAAAGGTACGATAACAGATAAAACAAATTGGGGGAACACTTTTTTGACGTTTTTTAAATTTCTGTAAGATGTTCGTTCTTTTGCTTCCCCATATCCTCTCATAACTAGAGCTTGGCTTGTTGTATTTATGCTTTTTAATGAGACAACAAGTACGCTTGTAAGCGTTGGGATAATAGAGAATGGATGTATGCCCTTTTTCTTCTTTTCATCTGGATTCGGTAGCCTTAGCCTCTGACTATCTCTAACTTCTCTGTAGATAGATGAGAGAAGAGGTATAAAACGTAGCGTCATGCTTAGCGTTAATGCAAATGAATATGGAAGATGGAAGAATAATAGTGCTGGAACTATGTCTTCGCCTCTAGATGTATCTATCAGAAGAGAAAAAAGAAAAGAAAGAGTTACAAATCTCGTTACAATCTTAATGTAAGATGTTATAGCTTTTTCAGTAATTATTGGATAGTTCCATAATACTAAATAGACCTTTCCTCCTCTTCCTTGTAGCGGCAGTAAAATTGTCATGAGAAAAAGAATTGGTGCTATTAATTTAAAATTAGACCATGTCTGTTTAAATCCTACTTGAGTTATAGAAAAGAGGACAAAAAGCAGAGCCAAGATAATGCTTTTTGTATTCGACATTGGCAAAAATGGAATAAAACAAAAGAGAAGAGTAAAGATTAGCTTTGCTCTAATATCGAAAGAAAAATAGAGTCTATTCTTCATGTATTACTCCGTTCTCTGCTATATATGATCTATCACTAACTATATTGCTTAACGCTTTATCGTGGGTAATAAGAAGAATTCCTGCTCCTCTCTTTAGTAGATTATTTAATATCGAAGTACACATTGAATAAGTGAGGGCACTATCGAGTTCGTCAATAATATAAAATGGTCGAGCTAAAGTATAGTAGACGGCACACTGCAATCTTTTACGCTCTCCATATCCCATTAAGGAAGCTATGCTCTCTGGATTAAGAGAGAATAGAGCACATGCCTCTTCTACCCTTTTTTTCTTTTCTTCTTTACTTAGTGGTAAGAATGAAAAAGAATACATTAGCTCATCTCTAACGGTGGGCAGGAAAATCTGCAAATCAGGATTCTGGAATATATAGCCAACGCTTCGTCTTAATAGCGAAGGCGTAGCTTCTCTATTATTAATTTTTACTTCACCATTTATCTTCTCTTCTAGACCACAAAGAATATGGGAAAAGGTACTCTTACCACTTCCATTTAGACCAAGAAGACTTACGACACTCTCACTTCTTAACTCAAATGATTTAACAGCTAGAGAAAAAGGAAGACGTGTTGACTCTGGATATGAAAAAGAGAGATTAGAGACACTTAATATAGCCTTATTTTCACTCTTACCTTTTATAGGTCGAACTATCTCCTCTCTTTTACCATTCCAAGGAGATAGCTTTTTATTTTCTATTATGTAAATCTTATCAAAAAGAGAAGAAAAGTATTCAATATAGCGTGAAGCAAATACAATGCTTGTCTCTTTTCTTTCATTTATCCTTTCTTTGAGTTTTTCCCTCCATGTATAGTCTAAATCATCAAATGCTTCATCATATATTACTACACGTGGAGAGGTGACGAGAGCTGTAGCTATTAAAAGACGTCTCTTCTCGCCTCCAGAAAGAGTATCGGGAGAAGCATCCTTTAGCTTCTCTAGGCCCCAAAAAGAGAGACTTTGAGAAACTCTTTTTTTCATCTCTTCTTCATTTATACCTAAGTTTTCCAATGGGAAAGCAATCTCATCCTCGACTCTAGGTTGAATTATGTATTCATTTGTATTTTGAGGAACTAATGTAACGCTTTCTAAGCCTACATTTTCGCCATTGTACTTTACGCTCCCCATCTCTATGCCATCAAGTTTGATACCACTTAGGAGAAAAGAAAGCGTTGTTTTTCCACTCTCTGGAGGAGCTAAAATTAGGAGCTTTTCTCCATCTTTAAGACTAAATGATAAATCTGAAAATATAGAAACGCTCTTTTTTTCTGTATATTCAGAATATGAAAAGCTAAGAGAAGAGACTTCAAACACTTATAACTCCCACTCTCTTACTTTTTTGCATATTCTTTTAACAAACTCAAAATCTGTTTTTACACTTTTACCATTAACAGAACTTATTGACATTGCCCCCATACTCGTTGCAGAAATAAAGAGTGCATCGCAAGAATAGACGTCTTTATCTTTTATCGGTGTAAAGACAATATCGACACCCTCTTCTTTTAGTGCTCGAATAACGCTCATTCTTGTTATTCCATCGAGAACTAAATCATCTCCAGCAGTATATACTTTACCTTCTTTTAATGCATAGAAATTACTTCTACTTCCTTCAAGGATAGAATTGTTTCTATCGACTAAAAGAGCCTCAAAAGCACCATTTTCTTCTGCTGTTTTTCTTGCTAAATAGTTAACAAGGAGGTTACTTGTTTTGCATGTAGGTAAAAATCTCTCGCCAAAATAGAGCGTAGTTGCAACACCCTCTTCGTAGTAGCTATCTGGGTAAGTAAGAATTGTATGCCATGTGATGAAATATAGTGGCTCTTTTGTTCCGTATACAACAATTCTCATTGTTGCATCGCCTATATTATCTTTCTTAATAAGCTTATCTATTTCGCTTTGCCAATCTACAGACGGAATGCGTAGGCCAATTGTCTCTCCACTATGCTCAAGGCGCTTTATATGATCAGAAAGATGAACTACCTTTCCTCCAAGTACTCTTAGTGCTTCATAGACAGAATAATTGGAAATAATAGCTTGGTCTGTAATAGGAACTACAGCTTCATTTTCTTTTATTAATTCACCATTTTTAATTGCACTTCTCATCTTTTTGCCTCCTAGACACTATAGCCTTTCTTTCTTCTTAGCACAATTGACTACTCAATTAAGTAAACAGTATCCCAATCGGGAAGCGCCCTCGATTGTCTGAGTTTTATTGATGTATAGCTAGGGTTTATCTCTTTTACACTTCGTAGTAGTCGCCATAAATCATCTGCCTTATGGTAGACAGATAGAATTAATTTTGGCTTATCCTCTGCTATTATTTTTCTTGCGCCATCAAGAATATTCTCTTCTTCACCTTCTGTATCAAATTTGATTAGAGTAGGTTTATTAGAAAATGAAATATCATCAAGCTTTACTGTCTCTATCTCTTTTCCAGAGCTATTTTTTTTGCTACCTCTTCCGCTACCTTCTTGAAAAAAAGAAGTTCCAGAAAAAGAGGAAACAATTGCGTTAAAAAGCTTAATGTTTGGCCAGTCTCCATATTTAGCTTTAAGCTTATTAAAGTTTTTCTCATCTGGTTCAAAACCATAGATAGCACTATATTTTCCACCACTAAGTGATAAGAAACGCTCTACAGTGTCGCCATCATATGCCCCAAGATCAAGAAATGTTTCATCGCTATTAAAATTAAGATTACTCCATATTGCTTTATCACTTTCAGCAACATCTAAAACATAGTTGATTCTACCTGAAATTCGAAATGAAATGATAGAAGACAAAATCTTCTTGCTTTTCTCATCGGAGAGAGCGCTCTCTACTTCTTCAATATCCTTCTCATGCTCTTTGTAGTAGGAGTAAGATGCAACTTCGCCTTTCTCATCTTTTAATAGCGATGGAGTATAGTAATCATTCTCGCTTGCAATTCTTTTTATTACGTTAAGTGTATATTCATCATGAGTCCCAAATGCCTGAATGACAGTCATCCTTCCCCATATTCTCTTTGCTTCCTCATATGGCAAAAGCCTGTATTGATGAAAGATCTTTTTATGAACACGCTCTGAAGAGGTAAAGACTCCACACACTCTTATTGATCTCTTCTCGCATTCTTCTAGTATTCTATCTGCACCATCTCCAATGCCATACAAAACAACAGGAAGAGAAGATTCTTTTATGTTAAGCCAAACGTCACAGTTTTTGTCTAACACCTTTAATCCTCCAAAAGCTTATTTTTATCAACTATTTTATAGCGTCCACGTTTAATCTTTTTTAAAGCGCCATTCTCTTCAAAAAAAGAAAACGTGAATAATAAATGACGATATGTACAGGCCATATATTCGCTTGTTGTTATATGGTTTTCACTATAAATATCATCTTTCGCCATTTTAATTATATACTCAGCTAATCTTTTTTTTAATGGCAATGAAATATTATCTGCCATCCTTTGATTAACTCTAAAAAGCTTAGTAGCAATATAGTTCAGTAAGCTTTTAAGAAATACGGGATCAGCCAAGATTCTTTCTTTGCAGCGAGCTAAATCAATTAAGTAGCCATAGCAATTAGTCTCAGCAATAACATTTGATGTGTATTTTTGAATTCCTAAAAGCTCCAATTCTCCATACAGCGAAGGAGAAGGTGCATAATCCAATAGGGATGTTGAGCCATCTGGGTAGATAGTTGAGCATTTAGAGTTGCCTTTATAGATATAAACTAGCTTATTTTCATCATCGCCTAAGCTAAATATGCTTTCGCCCTTCTTATACTCAACTTCTTTCGAATATGGAGTAATATCAAAAGAAAATAGAGAGAGAAATTTTTTATCCATTTTTCCTCCAAATATGATATTTCTCATATTCTATTTATTAAAAAAGTATTAAATCAAGATTATGACACTTTATTCAATCTTTGTTCAGCTTATAGGTTTTATACCATCTTTAATGTCTATACTTTCCATTCAACTTAAAGATAGAAAAAAGTTGATTATCCTACAATTCTCCGCAGGAATAATGTGGGTAACACATTATTATCTACTTGGCGCATACACAGCTGTATTAACAAACTCAATTGGAATGTTTAGGTCTTTTCTTGCCTATTTTAATGACAAGAAATGGGCTAAAAGCATTTGGTGGCTATTTTTGATAATCGCCCTTTCTCTTTTCTCTTCTTTTATTACTTGGGATGGCTATATTTCTCTTCTACCAACTATTTCTCTTATATGCACAGCCACAGGATTATGGGTGCACAATCTCACAATAACAAGAATACTCTTTTTAATCTCATCTCCTTGTCTATTGGTTTACGACATTTTTACAGGAAGCTGGGGATGCACAATAATTGAAATAATTGCCTTTATCTCCTTCATTCTTGCTATTGTTAGATTAGATATCGTCCCATACTTTAAGAAGAAAAGAGAGAGAAAAGAGAATCTGTAGCTTTCTCAATTGATGACATATCAGAGCTAAGATTATAGCCAAGGGAGACTAATCTTTCCTTAAGTTTAGCTCCCTCTGTTAGATATCTATTATCGTAAGAATAGATATCGCTTAATACTCCCTCGACCTTTACCTCTCCGTTTTCTAAGAGAATGCACTTATCGCTAAAAGAAGCAACATCTTC
>DHMZ01000017.1:14564-15200 GCA_002406055.1 Spirochaetales bacterium UBA4629 | reverse complement strand
ACTTATAATATAGAACAAAAAATATTATTATTAAAAAAAATGCCATTCAATCATCATCGTGTAAAGGCAATTCATCCCACCATCTACAGAGGTGGGGGAATTCTTGCTCATAATGTGTTA
Organism: Spirochaetales bacterium UBA4629; assembly: GCA_002406055.1. Lineage (GTDB taxonomy): Bacteria > Spirochaetota > Spirochaetia > Sphaerochaetales > Sphaerochaetaceae > Ornithospirochaeta. Next base: position 15,080 of record DHMZ01000017.1, on the reverse strand, counting down.
AAAAAATAATATTGCTAAATGCAACAGAGTGTTCCATATAAAAGGTTATCCATTTCTTCTTTTCTTTCCCAATTTTCTATAGTTCAATTCAACTTGGTGTTGGTCTTCTATTTAAAGAGTTTATCTCTTGATAGTGCTCAAATAGGCATAGCTTCTTCCATTACTCCAATCGTCTATTTGTTGGGTTGTCTCTTCTTTCCTTATGTAATGAGATCAATTAATGGAAAGAAAAGAGTACTAGCTTCGTTACTTGGCATGGCTCTCAGTCTTGTTTTTGTTCCTATAACAAAGAGTTTATGGATTTTGTACTTTCTATTAGTTCTTTATGGCCTCTTTCAGTCTCTACTTTGGACAAACATGGAGACTTGGATAACATCAACTCCTGACGAAAAAGAGTTAAACAAGCTTATTTCGTCATTTAATTTTTCTTGGTCTAGTAGTGTAGGTCCTGCAAACTTAGTTGCGGGTTTGTTAGTTCCTCTTTCATATTATCTTGCTTTTTACAACAGTGTTTTA
>DHMZ01000017.1:0-14429 GCA_002406055.1 Spirochaetales bacterium UBA4629 | reverse complement strand
ATATTGCGCTATCCTTCATGGGCCGCTATCTTTGCTGTTTACACTGGCTACTCAATGCTAATGGTAGTTTTCCCTCAGTATGGCCTTGATACTCTTAATTTTTCCTCATCTCTATGTGGAAGGCTTCTCTTCTATAGGGGAATAGCTGTGGCTTTCTTTTTTGTTGTTCTTTCGCGTGTTAAATGGTGGCAAAAAGGACGATGGCCAATAATGCTAAGTTCTCTCTGTTTTTCTCTTTTAACTCTTTTGTTTATTTTTTTTAAAACAAAGATAAGCTTAGCTTTTCTTTTTATCCTCTACGGCGCTGTATTTGCTCTCTCTTATAACCTCAGCATCTTCCATTCAGCTCAAGGCGATGGAAATAGACATATGAGAATGGTTATTCATGAGGTCTTAATAACAGCAGGAACGACATTTGGCTCGTTTGTTGGTAGCTATATCTATCAATACTTATCATTCAATGCACTTGTAATAATGGTAGCAATTATAGGGTTAGTTTCATTTTTAGCTGCGCTATTCTTTCCCCAAAAACAGATTGCTTAGTTCTTTTCTTTTTGGCTAGAATAGAGGTCTATGAAATATGATGTATTAATTGTTGGTGCTGGTCCTGGCGGTATTTTTACTGCCTACGAGTTGATAAATCTTAAGCCAAAGATGAAAATTGCTATTATTGAATGTGGTAATCCTTTAGAGAAGAGAAAATGCCCAATCGATGGCGTTAAAATCAAGAGTTGTATCCACTGTTCAACTTGTGCAATTATGAATGGCTTTGGCGGTGCTGGTGCTTTTTCTGATGGTAAGTACAACATAACAAATGAGTTTGGTGGCAACTTACACGAATATGTAGGAAAAGAACAAGCTATCTCTTTAATGAACTATGTCGATAAAATAAATTGTCAGTATGGTGGAGATAAGACTAAACTTTACTCCACAACAAATACTGCATTTAAGACAGAATGCCTACGCAATCGTCTCCATCTCTTAGATGCATCTGTAAGACACCTTGGTACAGATATTAACTATGAAGTTTTAACCAATCTATATAATTATCTTTCTAATAAGGTTGATTTTTTCTTCCTAACTAAAGCAGAAAAGGTTGAGAAGATAGATGATGGCTACAAAGTAATAACCAATAAAGGTGAATTTGAGTGCACAGATTGTGTTATCAGCGTTGGACGTAGTGGCAGTAAATGGATGGAGAGCGTCTCTAAAGATCTTGGCATTGAAACAAGATCAAACCGTGTAGATATTGGTGTTAGAGTAGAGCTTCCAGCTCTTGTTTTCAAACATATAACAGATGAGTTATATGAGAGTAAGATTGTTTATAAAACTGAAAAATACCAAGATAGAGTTAGAACATTCTGCATGAACCCATATGGTGCTGTTGTTACAGAGAATACCAATGGCATTGTTACTGTTAATGGTCACAGCTACGAAGATAAGAGCAAGCAGACAGAAAATACCAATTTTGCTCTTTTAGTTTCAAAACATTTTACAGAGCCATTTAATGACTCAAATAGCTATGGTGAATCTATTGCTAGGCTTTCTAATATGCTTGGCGGTGGTGTTATGGTTCAGCGCTTTGGTGACCTAATTAGAGGTCAAAGAAGTACAGACAAGAGAATCGAAAAGGCCTTTATAACACCAACGCTCAAGGCTACAGCTGGCGATTTGTCTCTTGTTATACCGAAGCGTATCCTTGATGGCATTATTGAGATGATCTATGCTCTCGATAAGATTGCCCCAGGAACTGCTGATGATGATACGCTCCTCTATGGCGTTGAAGTTAAGTTCTATAACATGGAGGTTGCTATAGATAATAACCTAGAAACAAAGCATAAGGGACTCTTTGTAATAGGAGATTGTAGCGGTGTAACCCATTCTCTCTCCCATGCCTCTGCTTCTGGCATATATATAGCTCGCTATATAGCAGAAAAGAGTAACTAAATAGACTCTTATCTTTGTAAAACAGTTATAAGAAATGACTAAGAAATGTCTCATATGGTGGCTTATTACAGATGTCTTGAAGTATTACTAAGCGCCATTGGGATAGTGTTTTTTATTTTACAAAAGATTTCTATAAAGTTATACCATAGTCAAGTCTCAATAACTGTTTATTCGATAGCTAACATGTAAGTTAAGCTTGTTATAACTCAAGAAAGAAAACCAAGGGAAAAACTCTATATGATAGGATTAGAAAGAGGTATTGTAAAACTGATAGAGTATCAAAATACTTGGAAAGCTGAAGCTGAAAAAACAATTAGTGAGCTTAAACTTCTTTTGCCTGATGTGGTCGTTGATATTCAACATATTGGAAGCACTGCCATTTTTTCTATTCACGCCAAACCGATTATTGATATTGCTCTTGGTGTGAATGATTTGAGTGACATAAAACCATATATTGAAGTATTGAATAACAACCATTATATTTTTCGTGGAGAAGATGTTTCAAATCAAATCTTATTTGTAAAGGGTGATTTTGAAAAAAATATCCGTACTCACCACATTCATGTGGTCAACTTCAATGGAATTGAGTGGAATAACTATATTAACTTTCGTGATTATTTAAATGCTTTTCCTGAAAAAGCCAAGTTATATGATATGTGTAAGTTGAATTTATCAAATCAATTTCCGCAAGATCGTAATAGCTATACAAAAGGAAAACAAGCTCTAGTTTCTCAGTTGCTTGAAGAAGCAAATGTGTGGAAAAAACAATCAGTAAGACAATGAATTTTTTTTTATTCGTTTCTAGTATGGGGTTGGATGTTACGATTCAACAAGAAACTAGGCCAAAGTAGCAAGATAATAGGTAACTTTGGAGTGATTCATAAGAAGGGATACTTTTTTTCCTATTATTATTTCAATGATTTTTGTTTTGATGTAGATTTAAAAAAAGGAAAATAAGATGAAAAAAACTCTTTGCTACAAGATTTTGAGTGAACACCTTTTAAAGGGAAAATTGGAAAAGGGTAATGAAATTGAAATCAAGGTTGATCAGACTTTGACGCAAGATGCAACAGGAACTATGGCTTATCTTCAGTTCGAAGCGCTTGGCCTAGAGAGAGTTCGCAATGAACTTGCTGTTAGTTATGTTGATCATAATACAATTCAGGTTGGATTTGAAAACTTTGATGACCATGAGTATTTAAGAACAGTTGCTGAGGATAAAGGGGTAGTATTCTCTCGTTGTGGTAATGGAATATGTCACCAAGTCCACTTGGAGAGATTTGCTTGTCCTGGAAAGACTCTTATTGGTTCTGATTCTCATACTCCAACTTCAGGTGCTGTTGCTTCATTTGCTTTTGGTGCTGGTGGCTTAGATGTAGCTCTATCTATGGCAGGAGTTGGTTTTTCTTTAATAGCACCACGTGTTGTCTTAATTAAGCTTAATGGAAAGCTTAGACCTTTTGTTTCTGCTAAAGATGTTATTTTAAAGGTCTTAGAGCACTTTGGTGTTAAGGGCAATGTTAATACAGTCTTTGAGTATGGTGGAGAAGGCGTAAAAACACTCTCTATTCCAGAACGAGCAACAATAACAAATATGGGTGCAGAGTGTGGTGTTACAACCTCTCTCTTTCCTTCTGATGAGATAACAAAAGATTTCTTAACAAAACAAAAAAGAGCAGATGTATGGAGAGAACTCTCAGCTGACAGTGACGCTGAATATGATGAAGTATTTGAAATTAATCTCTCTACTTTAGAGCCAATGGCAAGCACACCTCATTCTCCTGGAAATGTAAAGACAATCAAGAGCTTAGAAGGTATAAAGGTTAATCAAGTTTTGGTAGGTTCATGCACAAACTCTTCTTACTACGATTTAAGAAAGGTTGCAAGAATTCTCAAAGGTAAAAGAATTCCAAGTCAAGTAAGCTTCGGTGTTGCTCCTGGAAGTAGGGCTGTTTTAGAGTCAATTACTAAAGACGGTACACTTTTAACGCTAATAGAAGCTGGCGCAAGAATTCTTGAAAGCGCTTGTGGCTTCTGTATTGGTAATCACCAATCCCCAGGGACAGATGGTGTTTCTCTCAGGACAAATAATCGTAACTTTGAGGGACGAAGTGGTACAAAGAGTGCCCTTGTTTATCTCGTTAGCCCAGAAACTGCAGCATATTCTGCGCTTAAAGGCGAAATAGCATCTCCACTTGAGTGTGATGCATCTTTAGTAGATATTAATCCATATAAAGAGCAGGCTGTTGATGACTCAATGTTTATCTTCCCATCTAATGAAAAGTGTGAGATAAAGAGAGGCCCAAATATTGGCGAGCCACCAAAGTCTGAAAAGTTAGAGGATACTATTTCTGGTTCTCTCTGGCTCAAGGTTGGCGACAAGATTACAACTGACCATATTATGCCAGCTGGTCAATACTTGAAGTATAGGTCAAATATTCCAAAGTATTCAGAGTTTGTTTTCCTACCTGTTGATCCAACGTTTTCTAAGCGTGCTTTAGAGAAGAAAAATGAAGGGGAGAAGGGCTTCATTGTTGCTGGTTCTTCATATGGCCAAGGCTCAAGCAGAGAGCACGCTGCAATCTGTCCAATGTATCTTGGTGTTAAGGCTGTTATTGCTGTTTCTATAGAGCGAATACACCAAGCTAATCTATGTAATTTTGGTATTCTTCCTTTAATTTTTGAGGACAGCAAGGATTATGAGAAACTCAGTCAAGGCGATTGTTTAAAGCTTGAAAATACATTCTCTTCACTTGAAAAGGGTAAGTTTACTCTTATTGATGAAACAAAAAAAATAGAGATTCCTCTTATTCTTTTTGCATCAGAAATCCAGAAAGATATGTTAAGGAAGGGTGGCAGATTAAACCAAATAAAGGATGAGCTAAATGAAAATTAATATGAAGACTCCGCTAGTTGAAATAGACGGCGATGAAATGACTCGTATTATTTGGAAAGAATTAAAGGATGAACTTATTCTTCCATATATAGATCTTAAAACTGAGTACTATGACCTTGGATTAAAGAATAGAGATTTAACATCAGATAAAGTCACTGTAGACGCTGCTAATGCAATTAAGAGGCTAGGCGTTGGTGTTAAGTGTGCAACTATTACCCCTAATGAACAGAGAATGAGTGAATATTCTCTTCATGAAAAGTGGAAGAGCCCTAATGGTACTATTAGAGCAATTCTTGATGGTACTGTTTTTCGTTCCCCAATTGTTACAGAGTCGATAGAGCCTGTTGTAAAAGGATGGACTAAGCCAATAACAATTGCTCGTCATGCTTATGGCGATATCTACAAAGCAACAGAGTACAGAGTTAAAGAAGAGGGTAAGGCAGAGCTAGTTTTTACAAGCAAAAATGGAGAGGAGAAATTTAGAGAGACTATCTATGACTTTGAGTGCGGTGGAGTTCTCATGGGACAGTACAATAAGGATTCCTCTATCTCTTCTTTTGCTCGCTCATGCTTTAACTATGCCCTTCAAACTAATCAAGACCTTTGGTTTAGTGCTAAAGACACAATAAGCAAGAAGTATGATGAAACCTTTAAGTTAACTTTCGAAAAGATTTATGAGACTGAGTACAAAGAAAGATTTGAAGAGAGGAACTTAACTTACTTCTATACCCTAATTGATGATGCAGTAGCACGTGTAATAAGAAGTAATGGTGGCTTTATTTGGGCTCTAAAGAACTACGATGGCGATGTTATGTCAGATATGGTATCTACAGCCTTTGGTTCTTTAGCAATGATGACAAGCGTGCTTGTTTCACCTGATGGAAAATATGAGTACGAAGCAGCTCATGGAACTGTTACAAAGCATTACTATAAGTATTTAAAGGGAGAAGAGACTTCCACTAATTGCATGGCAACACTCTTTGCTTGGACTGGTGCTCTAAGAAAAAGAGGTGAGCTTGATTCTATTAAAGACTTAGAGAATTGGGCAGACCAAATGGAAAAAGCAAGTTTAGAGACAATTGAAGATGGTTTTGTCACAAAGGATCTTTATCCATTAATCAGTAACGGTGTAACAAAGAGTGGCAAAAGCGTTAAGACTCTTGACACTCTTTCATTTATCAAAGAAATAAGAGCTCATTATGATGCACTAACAAAAAATTAACAATTTCTTTTAGGCTCAAGTTTTGAGGATTTTTTGGTTGATAAAAATAATTTTTTTCATAGCTTCTCTTTCATCGGTTATAATATTGAAGAAAAAGAATGATATCAGTAATGAACATAGGAGAAGCTATGGATGACACATACTTAGAGGAGATTGATTTTAGGGAAGATGAGTTTTTTCATAGTGCACCTTCCATACTAAAAACTCTTCTTTATGACCATTCTACAAAAAAGAATATCTTATGGATGACTGATAACTATATTTCAAATGGTTATGCCTATGATCCTAAGAACGAAATCAACATTGATTTAATAACCAATGAACATAAAGGTCTGATAAGACCTCGTGTCCAAAAATCTACTGAGGAGCAGATTAAACGTTCAAGAGAAAAGGCAGAGGTCTTTACTCCTTCATGGATTTGCAATAAGCAAAACAATTTGATAGATACTCAGTGGTTTAAAAGAGATGCTGTGTTTAACTTGGAAAAAGGTACTACTTGGGAAACAAATAACAATAAGATTGAGTTTTCAAAAACTGGAAAGACTTGGAAGGATTATGTTCTTTCTAATCGTTTGGAAATTACTTGTGGAGAGGCACCTTATCTAGTATCTCGATATGACACAACTAGTGGTGAATTTATTGAAGTAAAAGATAGAATTGGGTTGCTTGATAGAAAACTTCGTATTGTTAAAGAGAACACTACTACTGAAAAAGAGTGGTTTGAATGGGTAAAAAAAGCGTATCAAAGCACTTATGGATTTGAATGGCAAGGAGATAATCTCCTTCTAGCAAGAGAAAATTTTATCTTGACTTTTATCGATTATTATAGAGAGAGTTTTGAATGTCAGAATCCTTCTTTGAATCAGTTACAAGAGATAGCTGAGATTGTATCTTGGAATCTTTGGCAGATGGATGGCATTAAGTTTGTGGTACCCGAAAGTTGTCATGAAGTTATAGAAACAGAAGTAGATTTGTTTGGTGAAGAAACTACACGAATAACACCATGTGAAGGTTGCAAGAATGAAGACATCAATAAACATAATGGCGTTCAGTGTTTAATTAAAGATTGGAAAGAAAATAGAGTTATTACTGCTTTATCATTAATAAAGGGGGATAAAGAATGACTAGGGACTCTAAAAGCATTGATTTCTCAAGTGGATATTCCTACGTTTTGATCTATGTTTTTGAAATTAATGATACGCTTCATCGAGGATATGTTAAGGTTGGAAAAGCCACTTTAAAAACAACAACATCTGTAGATAAACTTTTTCCAAATTGTAGTGAATTGAATCAAGCTGCCAAAGAAAGAATTAATTCCTATACAAAAACTGCAAGTATTCAATATAGACTTCTTTATACTGAATTGGCTATTTATCACAATCCTAAACATGAGAATAAGCTTGAGTATTTCCTAGATGCAGATGTTCACAGAGTTCTTAAAAACTCTGGTATCAAAAAAGCAAAATTAGGAGAGAATAGTGGTGATGAATGGTTCTATACTAATGTTGAAACCGTTAAGAATGCTATTACTTGTGTAAAGAACAATCAAAGAGTTCTTAGTGGAAAGCAGATAATAAAACAGGCAGAGAAAATTGTATTTAGACCAGAGCAAGAAGAGGCAATAAATAGTACTGTTAAGAAATTCAGGAAAAATGGCAACAAGATGCTTTGGAATGCTAAAATGCGTTTTGGTAAGACTCTTAGTGCTCTAGAAGTTATCAGACAGCTTGGATATAAAAAGTCCATCATCATTACTCATAGACCAATTGTAAATGCATCTTGGCATGAAGACTTTGATAAGATCTTCGGTGATACAGACTACACTTATTGTTCTAGAGTTCTTTCTGAAAATGAAGAGAATACATCTTCTGCTCTTGTTTCTTGTCTTAAAGGAAAGAATCCTTTTATATACTTTGCTTCTATCCAAGATCTTAGAGGTTCCAAAAGAGTTGGGGGAAAATTTAATAAGAACAATGAGGTCTTTGATACTAATTGGGATTTAGTAGTTATTGACGAAGCACATGAAGGTACAAGAACATTCCTTGGCGATAATGTAATAAAGAACATTATCAAGGGCAAAACCAAGGCTATTTATCTCTCTGGAACTCCTTTCAATATTATCAACGACTTTGAGGATGATGAAACCTACACCTGGGACTATATCATGGAACAAAGAGAGAAGACTGAATGGGATATGCGTCACTTTGGTGATAGTAATCCATATGAAGGTCTCCCCCAGTTAAACATCTATACATATGATATAGCTGAAGCATTCCCATACTATGAAGATATAGAAGATAAGGCTTTTAATTTTAGAGAGTTTTTCAGAGTTTGGACTGGTAAGTTGAGAGATGATGGCAGAGCATTACCTTCTGCCTCTTGTGTGGGTAAATTTGTTCATGAAAAGGATGTTAGACAGTTCTTAAAAAGATTATGCGAAGAAGATGTAAGTTCTAACTACCCATTCTCTGAAAAGCGGTTCCAAGAATACTTCAATCATTCCCTATGGATGGTTCCGGGAGTTAAGGAGGCAAAGGCATTAAAAGAATTGATGGAAGAATCCAATTCTCCATTCAGTATGTTCAAGATTGTCAATGTTGCAGGTGAAGAAGATAGTGAAGATGAAAAAAAATTTAAATCTGCACTTGAAAAATTAAATGATTCCATTGGCGAGCACCCAGAACAGACTTATACCATAACTCTTTCTTGTGGAAGATTAACTACTGGTGTAAGTGTACCAGCTTGGACTGCTGTTTTGATGCTAAGTGGTAGCTCTTCCACATCAGCTTCTTCTTATCTTCAAACAATCTTTAGAGTTCAGACTCCTGCAAATATTGATGGGAAGATTAAAGATAAATGCTATGTCTTTGACTTTGCTCCTGATAGAACTCTACAAATGGTTGCCGAAGCGGGTAAGTTGGGCATAAGGCCAGGGAAAAGAGATAAAGAATCTGAAGGCAAAATGAGGGAATTCCTTAATTTCTGTCCTGTTATCGCAATTAAAGGTTCTGAGATGCGAACTTATGATGTTGATACCATGCTTAAGCAACTCAAGAGATTTTATGCTGCTCGTGTTGCTAAGAACGGCTTTGATGATGTTAAGCTCTATAATGATGAACTACTTAAACTAACAGAACTTGATTTAAAAAAGTTTGAAAATTTGAAGAAAATTGTTGGCGAGTCTAAGGCCTCTGATATCAAGAGAACTATAGAAATAAACAAGAGTGATTTAGGTTCTGAAGAACTTGAAGACCTTGAAGATTTGAAAAAGAAGAGTAAAAAGAAGGGAGGAAAAGAGCTAAGTCAAGAAGAGAAAGAAAGACTAGAACGATTAAAAAAGGCGAGAGAAGAAAAAGGAAAGGCAATTTCTATACTTCGTTCCATTTCAATTAGAATTCCTCTTTTGATTTATGGTTCAGATAGAAGTTTTGATGAAGATATCACAATAAATAGCTTTGCTGATATGATTGATGACATTTCTTGGGAAGAATTCATGCCAAAAGGAATTACAAAAGCAATCTTTAATGACTTCATTCAATACTATGATAAGGATATCTTCATTGAGGCTGGTAATCAGATTAGAAGGAAGGTAAAAGCAGCTGACGAACTACCTCCTACGGAGAGAATCAAGAAGATAGCAGAGATTTTTAATACCTTTAAAAACCCAGACAAGGAAACAGTCCTCACTCCTTGGCGGGTAGTTAATTTACATCTTGGTGAAACTCTTGGTGGCTATGATTTCTTCAAAGAGAAACACGATGAGATGGTAGACAGTCCTCGTTTTGTTGATAACGGTGAAATTACAAAAGAAACGTTATCTAATGTTAATGCGAAGATTCTTGAAATTAACTCCAAATCTGGTCTTTATCCACTTTATGTTGCATACAGTTTATATCGAGCTAGATTACAAAAAGATGAGGCTGAATACAAGATTGAAGATCTCTATAAGTATTGGGATGAAGCTGTAAAAGAGAATGTGTTTGTTGTTTGTAAGACACCTATGGCTCAGTCAATTACAAAGCGTACTCTCATAGGATACAGAAATGAAAAATGTAATACTCATCATTTTGAAGATCTAATAAATCAGTTTAAGAATAAGTCTGACAATGTCGTTAAAAAAATCAAGAGTCCAAGCTATTGGGGACTTAAAGGAATAAAAGAGATGGAATTTGATGCAGTAGTTGGAAATCCACCATATCAGATCGTCAATGAAGGAAATGGAACAGGTGCTGACCCTATTTATCATTTGTTTATTGATGTTGCAAGAGATATTTGTGGAAAAGGTACGTTCATTCACCCCGCAAGGTTTTTATTTAATGCAGGAAAAACACCAAAGGAATGGAATGCCAAAATTCTAAATGATGAACATTTTAGAGTAGTTCAATATTGGCCTGATAGTTCTGAGATATTTCCTACGGTAGATATAAAGGGCGGTGTTGTAATAACTCTTTGGAATTCAAAGAAAGAATTTGGTGCAATTGGGACTTTTCTGCCTAATAAAGAAATGAAGTCAATCTTAGAGAAGGTAGTCACAAATAAGTTCGATTCTATATCCTCTATTATATATCCAAGGGATTTATATAAATTAACTGAGAAATTATATCAAGAAAATCCTTGGGCTAATTCTAGACCTAGCAAAGGACACAGATATTTATTGGGATCTAATGCGTTTGAAATGTTCCCTGAATTATTCAAAATCTCTACAGTAGATTCGAATTATATTCAGATATTTGGTTTGATATCCAATAAACGAACAACAATGTGGATAAAGAACGAATACATCGAAGTCCCAGATAACTTTGGTTTTTTTAAAGTTTTTATTCCTAAAGCGATAGGTTCTGGAACATTTGGAGAGACAATTCCTTCTACTGAAATTGGTTTTCCAAATGAAGGTTGTACAGCAAGCTTTGTTAGTATTGGTAAATTTGCTACAAAGAATGAGGCAATTTGTACATCCAAGTATATAAAGACAAAGCTGTTTAGGGCATTGTTGGGCACATTAAAGATTACTCAAGATGTAACTAAAGATAAGTTTTTTAATGTTCCGCTTCAAGATTTTACGGAGAATTCTGATATCGATTGGACAAAAACTATTTCAGAAATCGACAAGCAACTCTATAAAAAGTATGAATTGACTGAGGAAGAAATAAACTTTATCGAAACTAAAGTTCAACCTATGGAATAAGTATGAGTTACAAAGGAGAAGAAAGATTATAAACAGGTGCTGTTGATTTTTGTGAAAGAAGAACCTAGAAAAGTTATTAAAGAATAAGAGCTCATTATGATGCACTAACAAAAAATTAATTTTTTTATTTTTTTAATTTTTTGTTCTAAAATAATAATAAGAGAGAAGATAGTTTAATGGGGGAAGCTTCTTCTCTCTTTTTTCACTCAACTAGATTTCTAACCCAAATACGCTTTTTAACTAAAATAAAGCCGAGAATGCATTTTAGTAAATCCCAGGCCTGTACTGAAAGGAAAATTAGAACAACAGAAAGGGAAGTGTATCTACTAATAATGTATGCAGTTGGAACTCCAACAGCCCACATAAAGGCTGAGTCAAACAGAATTGTAATCCATACTCTTCCTCCACTACGTAGAGTGAAGTATGTTGCGTTTTTAAAGCCAAATAGAGGAAGGCATAGTGCTTCTGCTAAGATTAGTTCTGTAGCAATTCTCCTTGCTCCTTCGTTTGTGTTGTATAAAAGAGGAAAGAATGGTGATACACAAGCCATCACAGCTCCTGTAATAGCGCCAACAAAGACAGAGAATGCAATAAGCTTACGGTCAGTATCGACAGCTTCTTCAATTTTTCCTGCACCCAGAAGCTGACCAACAATAATGCTTATAGCGGAGCCAACACTTAAAAATGTTACATTAAACAGGTTGATAATTACTGATGATATGTTATATCCAGCAACAGCATTTAAACCTCGAGTAGAGTAGGCTTGGGCAAGCATTGTCATTCCGAGAGACCACATTGTTTCATTCATAATCAATGGTGCCGCTGCTTTCATAATCTCTATAAACATTTTCTTTGGAACAATTAATGTAGAATAAAGTCCTTCTAGATAAGAGAACTTTTCTTTCTTTTTATGTGAAATAATGATAATAATTGAGCATTCAACATATCTTGAGAGAACTGTTGCTATAGCAGCACCATTTACTCCTAAGGACGGAAAACCACACTTTCCATAGATAAGAAAGTAATTGAAAAGAAGGTTAGTAAGAATTGCGAAGATACCAGACTTCATCGGGAGAACTGTCTCTCCACCTTCTCTTAAAGTTGATGCATAAATTTGGCTAAGAGCAAATCCAGGAAGTCCAAAAAGCATTACTATAAGGTATTCTTTACCATATAATAGCGTTGCTTCTAAGTCTCCACCATCCTCGCTTCCTGTTAAGAAGAGACTAATTAATTCTTCTCCGAAAAAGATGAATATGGCAATAGCAATAAAAGTAAAAAAGGCTCCAACAATAAGTTTGAAACGTATTGTTAGTCTAATTCCTTCATTATCCTTCTTGCCAAAATATTGAGAGGAAAAAATTCCAGCTCCACTTACAATGCCAAAGATGCAAAGATTGAAAACAAAGATAAGCTGATTGGAAATAGAAACGCCACTCATCTGTTCTGTTCCTATTCGACCCACCATTAAGTTGTCTAATAAAGATACAAAATTTGTAAACCCATTTTGAATCATAATAGGAAGAGCTATAGCAAGAACCATAGAATAAAAGGCTTTATCGCCAATAAGTTTGTTTTTTATTGAGTGCATAGATTTGAATATTATGATAAAACAAAAACAAAGTGAATAAGGACGACAATAATGGATAGAGTTACGCTTGGTAAGACTGGAATTAATGTTTGCAAAAATGGATTTGGAGCACTACCAATTCAACGTTTAGAAGAAAAGGATGCAATCTATTTAGTGCGCTTAGCTTATGATAATGGTATCGACTTTTTTGATACAGCTCGCGCCTATTCTGATAGTGAAGAAAAGCTAGGCAAAGCATTAAAAGGAATAAGAGACAAAGTATTCATTGCAACAAAGACAGCATCTATTACCCCTGAGGGCGTAGAGAAGGACTTAGAGACCTCTCTAAAGATGCTCCAAACAGATTATATTGATATATACCAATTTCATAATCCTTCTTTCTGTCCAATGGAAGATAGCGAGATTTTTCAAGTGGTACTACGAGCAAAGAAAGAAGGGAAGATTAGACATATAGGAATTACTAATCATCGCTTAGATTGCGCCAAGGAAGCCATTTTGAGCGGACTCTATGAAACACTTCAGTTTCCTTTTTCTTATATCTCTGGCGAAAAAGAAAAAGAGCTAGTTAAACTTTCTAAAGAAAACAATATGGGCTTTATCGCCATGAAAGGACTATGTGGAGGATTATTGAATAACAGTAAGGCTTGTTATGCCTTTATGAATCAATTTGATAATGTTCTTCCTATTTGGGGCGTACAGAGAGAAAGAGAATTAAAAGAGTGGCTCAGCTATAATACAAATCCACCGAAGCTTGATAAAGAAATTGAAGAATTAATTGAAAAGGATAGAAAAGAGCTATCTGGAGAGTTTTGTCGTGGTTGTGGTTATTGTCTACCTTGTCCAATGGACATTCAAATTAATCAATGCGCTAGAATGATTCAGCTTATTAGACGCTCTCCATCACAATCTCAATTGAGTAAAGAGGGCCAAGAGATGATGATGAAAATTAAATCTTGCATTAAGTGTGGAAGATGTAAAACTAAGTGCCCTTATTCTTTAGATATTCCGACCCTTTTGGAGAAGAACCTGAAAGACTACCAAGATATTTTAAGTGGACGAGTTAAAGTACAAGTAACAGAGGACGCAAGAGATTAAAGAGTGAGAATATGAAAACAATTGAAAGTGAAAGCAAATTAACTTTTTTAGAAGCGACAAGTATTATCGTTGGTCATGGAGTTGGATCTGGCGTTTTAGCTGTGCCATACCTTGCTTCACGTAACTCTTGGTCTAGTTTTATTGTTATCATGGTTGTTGTTTATGGGGTTAATTTGCTACTACACTTTATGATAGCTGAACTTAGCCTTAACAACAGAGGGGCACAATTTATAACAATATTTGAGAAGGAATTATTCAAAGGGAAGATAGGCTCTGCTCTTAGTTGGGTAGCCTTCTTGATTATGGGTTTTTCTGTCCTCGTTAATGTTGCCGGGTTTATTAGTGGAGGAGGAGCTGTCTTTACATCTTGGTTTTCTCTTTCTCCAAGGCTAGCGCAACTACTGTACTACGTTTTAGCAACCCTTGTTGTTTACCTTGGAATGAAGGCTGTAGGAATTGCTGAAAAGATCTCTGTCTTTTCTATGGTTGGTGT
>DHMZ01000055.1 GCA_002406055.1 Spirochaetales bacterium UBA4629 | reverse complement strand
CTGCTGTAGGAACAAGTACAATAACTAGTGGTTCTGAGTCAACTATCAAAGCTGCTGTAAGTGCTTCTTCTGCTCAGGGTGGATCTACTACTATTACATACCCTAGTGGTGCATTATCTAATGGTGAAGCAAAGACAACTATTATCGCTTATGATTCATCTGCGGTAAAAGATGAAAATAATAAGCCTTCTTTCTCTATTAGTAGTAATAATCTTGTTTTGCTTGGAGGTTTGGATCTTACAGTTGAACAGAACGGAACAAAGGTAGAGAGCTTTAATGGAAAAACGGTTACAGTATCTACATTTATTGGAAAGGGAATGGATCAAGATAAGGTAACTGTAAAATATGATTCTGATTCAATAGAAGAAGGTGTTCACCCAACAGGTATAAGTTATGATCCTGAAACTGGTATTGTTACATTTAAGACAACACACTTCAGTAGATATTACATCCTTGCAGAAGGCGTTGTGGCTGTATCTACAAATGGATATGCTTACTCAAATCTTAATGAGGCAGCAGAGGGAAGCTCTAAGGATGATACAATTTACCTGTTAAAAGATGTAACATTAAATGAATCTGATGCTAGCAACTGTGCTTGGGGAAAAACAATTATCAACACATTGAATAGTTCTTTTGATGGAAATGGATATAAAATTGAACTTCCTGAAAGTACATATTTTATATATCAAATGGAAAAAGACTCAAGTGTAAAAAATGTTATTATTAAGATAAATAATAATTGTGCTATAGCAGATGGATTATATTGTCCTGTTCTCGAAAATGTTACTATAGAAGGAGAATATAAGAGTCAAGCCATAAATGAGAGGAATAATGGAATATTTTTAGCATTTGCCGAATATGGTTGTTATCTAAAGAACTGTACTATGAAAGCAATAATGGAATATCCATCATTTGGCGTCAATTATAATGCTGCTTTTGTTGGTATTGCATGGATAAATGAAAGTGATGTAAATAAAGTAAACCCTAAGTATGAATTCATTGATTGTAAAATGAAGGGAGTAATAACTTGTGGAAGGCCTGCTGTTTTTATTGGAAATATCTACCAAATGACAGATGCCTATGATTTAGTGATTAAAAACTTTAAATTTGAAGAAGGAACAAAAATTAATTGGTTATTTACAGAAAAGAATAGTGAATTCAATGGTTTAATTGGAATAGGTAAAAAACCAAATGTAACAATAGATGAAACAACCTATGGAACTTTTGAAGAAGCAAAATCTAGCTTCATGAATAATCACACAAATGTCTTTGGAAAAGGTGAAAATACTATTGGTTTGAGTATTTCAAAAGAGAATGATAAATTGGCGATTTCTGCCCAACAAACATCTAATGTAAACAAATACATTTTAACTTGCTATACATATGTTAATTATCAGAAGTCTGCAGCTAGTGGGAGACCTACAGTACAAGATGGAACAGATGTCGTTGGAATTTCTGTTTCGTTTACATCTTTAAGTGAAGCTAACAAATTCAAGGCTTATGATTTTATAGATTACTATGCGCTTTCTTCTGCAGAAAAAAAAGAAATACAAAAAGAAAATAATACTATTTATTGTGGCATTGAAGGAACAATAACAAAAGAAAACAAGACTTATTATGTTGTTTCTCCTAAATCATCTAGTGGATATTTGTGGATTGGCTCTGAAAGTCACTCTAAGTCTAGTACAGTATCTGTTTGTGCATTTATGAACGATTCTAGTTTTTGTTCAGTTACAGTGTAATAAATCTATCATAGTATTGTACCCCTTAGGTTTTACCTTTGGGGTACTTTTTTTTAAGCATTTGCGAATTGGCTATTGTAGAGAGAGTAGTAGAAGCCTTTCTTTTCGATGAGGTCATTGTGACTTCCTTGCTCGATTATCTTACCATCCTTCATAACAAGGATTATGGAAGCATTACGTATTGTAGATAGTCTATGAGCAACAACGAAGCTTGTTCTTCCTTCCATTAATGTATCGAAAGCTTGTTGCACTAAAATCTCTGTTCTTGTGTCGATAGAGCTTGTTGCTTCGTCTAGTATTAACATAGGAGGATGAACGAGCATTACACGCGCTATGCACAATAGCTGCTTTTGTCCTTCACTAAGGCTGTTTTCTTCTAAAACTGTATCTAGGCCATTAGGTAAGCGAGAGATGAAATCATAACAATGGGACTTCTTAGCAGCACTCATTATCTCTTCTTCTGTGGCGTCCTCTTTACCAAATGTTATGTTTTCTCTAACCGTGCCACTCTTTATCCAAGTCTCCTGTAGTACCATTCCGTAAGAAGAGCGAAGAGAGTGACGAGTAACACTAAGTATATCTTTTCCGTCTATCTTTATCTTGCCGCTATCTGGATCATAGAATCTCATAAGGAGGTTAATAATAGTTGTTTTTCCGCATCCAGTTGGACCTACGATAGCAACTCTTGTACCATGTGGAGCTTTAACATTTAAGTTTTCAATTAGAGATTTGCTCTTATCATAAGAGAAGGCAACATTATCGATTTCAACGTTTCCTTCAACGTTTTCAAGTATTCCATTCTCTTCCTTAACTTCTTCTTTCTCATTAATTAGCTCAAATACACGAGAAGCACATGCAAATGAATTCTGTAATTCTGTTATTACAGAGCTAATATCATTAAAGGGCTTCATGTATTGGTTTGCGTAAGCAAGCATAACAGTAAGCCCTCCTACAGTTATTGCTCCCTTTGGAATAAAAAGTACGCCAATTAATGCAACAACAGCGTAGATGATGTTGTTAACAAAGCGTGTAGAGGGGTTGGCGAGGCTACTATAGAAGATTGCCTTCTCTGATGATGAAGAAAGTTCGTCATTAAGATTTTTAAAACGCTTTTGAGCTTCTTTTTCATAGCCATAGCCCTTAACAACCTTCAAGCCTCCAATTATTTCATCAATTAGTGCCGTCTCATTTCCTCTGTCTTCGCTTTGTTTTCTAAATAGAGTGAATGAACGAGATGAAATAAAGGATGAGACAATAAAGCTAAGTGGAGTAAGAAGAATTACAATTAATGAAATTGTTAGGTTCTTAGAGAACATAAAATAGAGAGTTGCTAGTATAGTAATTACGCCACTAAATAGCTGAGTAAAGCCCAACAAGAGCCCATCAGAGAGAACTGTGGTGTCGGCAATGATTCTGCTTACAATATCACCAGAAGTATGACTATCTAGATACGATAGGGGAAGGTGTTGAATATGCTTAATAAGATCATTTCTAATATCCTTAACAACAGAGTATGTAACGCGGTTGTTAATATTGTTCATTAGCCACACAAATAGGGCAGATGTTAGGACACACAGAGCAATCTTAATTAAATACACTGTTAAAGAAGAAAACTCTACCTTTCCTTCTCCCACAAGACGATCTATAGCATCACCGAAGAGGACCGGTACATAAAGCTGTAATAATACACTTACAAGAGCAAAAAGGAGAGAGAAGAGTAAAAGAACTCTATAACCTTTAAGGTAGACAAAAAGATGCTTAATTGTTTCTTTACTGAGCTTAGCTTTCTTTTTCATTTACTTTACCTCCTTTTTCTCTTCAGGATACTGTGAGTAATAAATATCTTGATATACACCGCAACTCTCAAGTAGATCGGAGTGCGTGCCATAGCCAACAAGGCGACCACTATCAAGGACAACAATCTTTGTCGCATTCTTAACAGAAGATATTCGCTGTGAAACAATAACCTTTGTTATTGTGGTTAGCTTGCTTATAGCTAGGCGCAGTGCACTATCTGTTTTGAAGTCTAAAGCAGAAGAAGAGTCATCTAAGATAAGAATATCTCCACCCTTAATAAGACCACGAGCAATTGTTAATCTCTGCTTTTGACCACCAGATAGGTTTCGACCATTTTGCTCAACAGGGCTATCTAGCTCTCCCTTTTTCGATAGTACAACTTCTTTTGCTTGCGCTATTTCTAATGCTCTCCAAATTTCATCATCTGTCGCATTACTACGAGCAAAAAGCATATTAGATCTTATTGTTCCTTTAAAAAGCTGGGCTTTTTGAGGAACAACTGTAACAATGCTATTTATTCTTTCTTTTGTGTAATCTTCTATTTTCTTACCACCAATTAAAATAGTGCCACTGTCTCGATCATAATAACGAGGAATAAGATTAATGAGGGTAGTCTTTCCACTACCTGTACCACCGATTATTCCGAGTGTTTCACCTTTATTAATCTTAAAAGATATTCCACTTAAGCTTGGTGTCTTATTCCCACTATATGTGAAATAAACATCATTAAATTCGATAGAAGAGTTTGTTTCTTTCTCTGGGCTATCTTTTTCAGGATAGGCCATATTGTTCTCTTCATTCATTATTGTCTCAACTCTTTTTTTGCAAGCAAGAGCTCTATTTATTGTGATAATTAATGATGCAAGCTTAATGAGTTCAACAATAATTTGGAGCATATAGTTATAAAGAGCAACTACTTGACCTTGCTCTAATGCTCCAATGTTAACACGTATTGCTGATTGTTTAATAAGTATGATAGTTGCTATGTTGATAAGAACATATGTAACAGGATTTAATAAAGCAGAAATCTTGCCAACGAATAGATTAATTTTAGTTAGTTCGTTGTTGCTTTCCTTAAACTCTTCTACGCTTTTTTCTTCTCTATTGAAGGCTCTTATTACTCTAACTCCAGTAAGGTTTTCGCGACTCAATTGAGTTACTCTATCTAGTTTATTTTGGCTCTTTGTATAGAGAGGAATAGAGATCTTCATGATAAATAAAGTAACAGCTAGTAAAAGAGGAATAGATAGAGCAAAGATAATGGCTGCTTTAGTGTCAATGAAGAAAGCCATAATCATTGCACCAAAGACAATGAAAGGGCTTCTAAGAAGAAGTCTTAGTCCCATATTTAATCCTGTTTGAATTTGGTTAATATCATCGGTAAGACGAGTAATTAGAGTGTTGCTTCCATTTTTATCTAATGTTGAAAAGGGAAGGTTTTGAATGTGGTTAAATAGAGCTTCCCTTACAGAAGAAGCAAAGCCAACACTTGCTTTAGCAGAAAAATATTGAGCAACAATAGAACATGTTAAGCCTAAGGCTGCCATAAATAGCAGTAAAACAAAGTAGAGGATGAGCTTGCTTTTTCCCTCTGGCAGAGTTGTATCAATCATTAAAGCTACAACAATAGGTACAAGCAAATCAAATGTTGCTTCTAAGAGCTTAAAAAGTGGAGCTATTATCGTCTCTTTTCTATATGGCTTAAGGTATTTTCCTAGTGGAGATTTTTCTTTCTTCATAGTATCCCCTATATATAAAATATAATAGGAAAGATTCTTCTTTCTTTCATCTATGCTATATTTTCTCTCTCTAAATGAAAAGACATAGCGTTCCAATTCACTTTCTTTGCCAATAAAAAGACCCTCTTATTAGAGTATTTCCAACAAGAGGGTAAGATGTGTTTAAAAGACCTTACTTATTGAGGATAGACATAAATTCTTCACCTGTAATTGTTTCTTTTTCTAAGAGGTAGGAAGCAAGTTCATTAAGTTTAGCTTCATTTTCTTTAAGAATGTTAACAGCCTTTTCTCTAGCTTCTTTAACAATCTTTATTACCTCTTCGTCAATTTCTTCGCTACTCTTACTTGAACAGCAAAGAGATGTGTCGCCACCAAGGTATTGGTTATTTACAGTCTCTAAGGCAACCATACCAAATGTTGAGCTCATACCATATCTTGTTACCATTGATCGGGCAAGCTTTGTTGCTGTTTCAATATCGTTAGATGCACCAGTTGTGATGCTATTAAAGATAACCTCTTCAGCAGCTTGTCCACCTGTAAGAGTTGCAATCTTATTAAGAAGCTCTTCCTTACTCATAAGGTTCTTTTCTTCCTCTTCAACCTGCATTGTGTAACCAAGGGCGCCAGAAGTACGTGGAATGATTGTAATCTTAGTAACCGGTGCAGAATTTGTCTGCTTAGCAGCAACAAGCGCATGTCCAATTTCATGGAAAGCGACAATTCTCTTTTCGCTTTCACTAAGTACTGCATTTTTACGTTGATAACCAGCAATAACAGTTTCAACGCTCTCTTCTAGATCGTCTTGAGTAACTGTTTCTCTATTGTTTCTAACAGCACGAAGAGCAGCTTCATTAATTATGTTTGCTAGTTCTGCACCACTAGCACCACTTGTTGCTCTTGCAATTGCTTCCCAATTAATATTGTCGTCCATCTTAACATCTTTAGCATGGACTTTTAAAATAGCAACACGACCTTGAAGATCTGGAAGATTAACAGGAATACGGCGGTCAAATCTGCCTGGACGTAAGAGGGCTGGGTCAAGAGAATCAGGTCGGTTAGTTGCCGCAAGAATTACAACACCCTTATTGGCATCAAATCCATCCATCTCTGTCAGAAGCTGATTGAGTGTCTGTTCTCTTTCATCATTTCCACCATAAGGAGAGCTATCTCTCTTCTTTCCAATAGTATCGATTTCATCAATAAAGACAATACAAGGAGCTTTTTCACTAGCTTGCTTAAATAGGTCACGGACCTTACTTGCTCCCATACCAACAAACATTTCAACAAATTCAGAGCCTGAAATTGAGAAGAAAGGAACTTTTGCTTCTCCTGCAACAGCACGAGCAAGGAGTGTCTTACCTGTTCCTGGAGGGCCAACAAGGAGTGCACCTTTAGGAAGCTTAGCTCCAATTTTTGTATATTTTTCACTGTTATGGAGGTAGTTAACAATCTCTTCTAGAGCTTCTTTTGCTTCATCTTCCCCCTGTACATCTTTGAATGTTACACCAGTTTCATTTTCTGCATAAATCTTGGCATTAGATTGGCCAAAATTCATAGAGTTAAGACCACCTCTTTTCTGCATGATAGAGAATGCTACTCTTCCAATAATTGAGAAGATTAGAATAGGAATAATCCAAGTAAATATGAAGGAGGAAAGAGGAGACTGCTCCGGCTCAATGTAAGCCGAGAAGCTTACACCAGCGTTCTCTAGTCTTTCTCTTAGTCCATCATCTGGGAAGACAGCTGTCTGATAGGTTCCTATTTTCCCATCTATTTCTGCTGTAAATACAATATAATCGCTATTTAATACAACTTGTTTTACCTCTTTCTTGTCGACCATAGACAAAAAGTCAGAGTATCCAACTTCCTGGACTTTGTTGTTTAAGAAGAGTGG
The DNA here is from genome assembly GCA_002406055.1 of Spirochaetales bacterium UBA4629. Lineage (GTDB taxonomy): Bacteria > Spirochaetota > Spirochaetia > Sphaerochaetales > Sphaerochaetaceae > Ornithospirochaeta. The sequence continues at coordinate 2,359 of DHMZ01000055.1, read as the reverse complement.
AAAAACAAATGCATTAAGAATCATCATTACCAAAAAAACAACAAGCGCATAGTAAATTATTGGCTTATTGTTATTGGGACTACTTTTCTTATTGTTAGCACTATCCATTACTATTTATCCTCTTTTTTCAAAATAATATATCTTTGAGCATAAGCAAACTTAAAAAATGAAAAAAGATTAAAATAAAACGAATGTATAACTTTACGAGTAGTCTGGGTCGATATTAAATGAAACACTGTAATCAGGAAATACCATCTCAAGGATACCTGTTGTGTTTGCTCTAAACTTATCCCAATCTTTGAGAGAGAAGGAAACAACTACATCAAATTCGATTCTTTTCTCTTCAAAATGAACATGAAAGCCATGGATTGCGAGTACATCAGGCGAAGAGAGCTTAAGACACTTGAGAGTCTTATCCATCATCTCCTTTACTCTTGGGTCATCTTGATTTTCTGCATTGATACCAAAGGTGAAGATTATTCCTGTTTCGTCTACTAGTTCCTTCTTTGCCTTTTCCATTGCCTCAGAAATACTCTCCGCATTGGCAGAGAAGGGAACTTCAACATCGATTGTTCCAACCATTACCTCTGGGCCATAAGAGTGAATGCGAATATCGTAACCACCGTGAAGAGGAGGATATTTTTTTATTATTGATCTTATCTTTTCAACTTCTTCTTTAGTTGGCCGCTTTCCAATTAAAGTATCTGAAATGGTTAAAACAGAGGAAATTCCTCCCCAAATAATGAAGAGAGAAACAAGAATACCTACTATACCATCTATATAAACATTAAAATGCAAAGCAAGAAGTCCAGAGACGATAGTTAATAGAGAAATGAGCGAGTCAGATATAGAGTCTGTAGCTGTTGCTTCGAGCGCAAGACTATTTGCTTTCTTGCTTTCTTTTTTGTAGAAAAAGTATAAGAAGAACTTTATTACGACAGTTGAAGAAAGAATTGTAAGGATTCTTGCATTTACTGTCATCGTACTAGGATCTTTTATCTCTTCTATGCTACTTATTAGAAATGAAAAGCCTGTTGAGAGAACAAGAAAGGCAACAACTAAAGCCGATAAATATTCAACTCTTCCGTATCCCATAGGATGGTTTTTTGTTGGTCTTTTTTTCGATGCTCTGAAGCCAATGAGCGCAACTAGACTAGAGACACTATCTGTCAAATTGTTAGCACCATCAGAAAGAAAGGCAATTGATTGGGTTATATAACCAATAATTACCTTTATAATACCAAGTGCAACATTAACAATAATGCCAACATTTGTCGCTCTTTTTATTATCTGGCTTCTTTCATCGTTCTTTTGCATTCGCTTATGATAGTTTTATTTTTTTAGATAAGCAATAGAAAAAGTGCTATCTATTGGTATATAAAAGAGTTAGTTAATATAAACAAACTGAGTAAATAAACACAGATTCTTAACACAAAAGAAAGGTAAAAAGGCTAATATAGAGCTATGGAAATAAAGAGAAGTAAAGCTTTTGTTGTTTTATCATTTTTGATTAAGACTTGTGTTATTCTTCTTTCATCTTTTATCGCATCTTTGGCTTTTCCTTCAAAATACATAGAGGACGGAATTCCTTTTCTTGCTTTCTTCTACCTTATTCCCGTCTTTTATGTAATATTCTCTTCACCGTATAAGACAGTTTGGTTTTATGGTTTTTTATATGGGTTTTCATTTTATTATTTCTATAACTATTGGCTTGAGACATTCCATCCTTTAGCTATATTGATTGCACCGATACTAGAGTCAATTCAATATATACTTCTATTTTTAGTGTTGAGACTAAGTAAGACACTCTTTAAGAGGTATTATCCTTTTTTTGCTCTTCTTTTTTATAATGGATACCTAATGCTAACTCAAACTGGCTTCTTAGCTTATCCATATGGAAATATTACCGCAGCTCTCGCAGAGTATAGCTCTCTTATTCAAATTGTATCAGTTACAGGTATATGGGGCTTAGGCTTTATAGTAACAATGCCTCAAGTAATATGTGCTTATATACTCTATGAAGGAAAGAGTAGAAAAAGGATGATTATCCTTTTTTCTTCTGTAGTTTTATTACTTCTTACTTGGCTAGGTGGGTACTTTGTGAAAGAGTACTATTCAAATAAAGAGAGCAATAGAGAGATAAAAATTGCAGCTATTCAGCACTCTGCAGATACTTGGCAAGGTGGATACAATACATACAAAGAAAACTTTGAGACACTAAAAGCACTAACAGAGGAGGCCCTTGTTTATTCACCAGATATGGTTGTCTGGTCAGAAACAGCATTTGTTCCATCTGTTAGTTGGCACCTTAGCTACCCAGTTAACATTAGAACAAGAGCACTTGTTAATGATTTTGTTT
>DHMZ01000080.1 GCA_002406055.1 Spirochaetales bacterium UBA4629 | reverse complement strand
TCATCATCATCTATGTCATCATCGGCGAAGTTATCTGCTCTGCGACTTAGATTAATGTTTTCATCATCTGCTTCAGATGGGACTAAGATAGTAACCTTTACATCATCTGGAGATGCACTACTAATTGTAGAAATGATATGTTGTTCTGTTGAAGTCTTCCATTTTTCATTTTGACTCAAGGTTTCAACTTCAATTGTTTTTTCTTCATTAAAGTAGCCATCGTGTTCTGCCTTAAGAATAAGCTCTTTTGTGACAGAATCTGTATCCTTCATGTGATATTTAACGCCTTGGATAAATTCTTTTCCATCTTCGTTTAACGGTTTTAGGCTGATGACATGATTTATTCTATTAATTGTCATTTCAAAAGAAGGATTAATGCTTATTCTGACAGCTCCAACAGGGTAGAGTAACATTTGCCAAAGAAAGATAATTGTTGTAAAGATAGACAGAAAGTAGCTATATATCTTAAAAAGTTTACGTTTAAAAAATGGAATTCTTTCCTCGTAATTTAGTTCAATAACAAAATCTAATCTATCACCAACGTGAAGGTCCATATTTGCAACTTTTATTACTCTTCCATTGCCTTCTAACGCAATGGCATATGCTGGATGAACTTCTAGAATTAAATACTTGCTATTTTTCATAGACTTTCCCTCTTCATTTGACAAAGATGTCCACGAATAATTACAAATCCATTTGTAAAGGCAAGCAGAATAGCAACTAAATACTTTCTATGCCGTTCTAATGTTTTACGATCAAAGCCACCTTTTTTTGTAAGAATCGAAAGTGGAAGTTTTTTGGTTTCAACTAAGATATCTAGTATTTCTCTGTGTTCTTTTGCATATTCAAGAGCTTTTAAACAAATATCCATTGTTCGATTTTGTTTAGGTGAATTATCGGCAATATCTGAAAGAGTAAGATTATACTCAGATAGTGTTTTTTTGAATTCGTTAATTTCTTCTTTTGTACATTCTCTGTCAAAACTTAACTCAACATGATTAGAATCATCTGTAAGTGTATCGAGAAGAGATTTGTCTTCATCTTCATGTAGTCTTTCATCTAATGAAACTATATTTTTGTCGAAGCTTTTCCTGTAATAGTCGACTAGTCTGTTATGGATGTAGATTTTAGCAAGGGGAAAGAAGCTACCTTTTTTCCTATCATAGTTTTGCATTGTTTCATAAAAAGCAAACATTGCTATAGATAGCTCATCACTTTTATCTAGATATTGACTTTTTACCCCATGTTTCAAAACTTCACTCCTGATGAAAGGTGTGTATTTATCAATAAAAGAATCAGTCTTTTTGGGACTAAGTCGAGCTTCTTCTATTTCGCTTAGAAGTTCTTTATTTTCAAACACCTTTCTTCCTCATCAGTAAGTATACGTTCTTAATTCTCATTTATTGGGGTAGCATCACTTTAATTCTTTTAGAATATCGGTCGCGTGAGTTGCAACTTTAACTTTGTCATAGACCTTTTCTATTATTCCGTCTTCGTCAATAACAAATGTTGACCTTATGATACCCATATAGCTTTTGCCATATAGTTTTTTCTCGCCCCAAGCTCCGTAGCTTTGAATAATACTTCCTTCAGTGTCAGAGAGAAGAGTAAAGTTAAGACTGTTCTTATTTATGAATTTCCTGTGGCTCTCTTCTGAATCTTTACTTATTCCAAGAATTACAGCGTTTGTTTTATCAAGTTCGGTTTTGTTATCTCTAAAAGAACAAGCTTCTTTAGTGCATCCAGGAGTGCTATCTTTAGGATAGAAGTAGAGAATAACTCTTTTTCCTCTAAATTGAGATAATCTAACATCATTTCCATTTGAATCTTTTAGTATAAAATCTGGTGCAATGTTTCCTTCTTTGAGCATTTCTCTTCTTCTCCTTGTATCTGAAGTACAATTATCTTAAGCTTTTGTAAAAAGTTCAAACAGTACTTCAGTATTTAAAAAACTAATAAGCTGCTCTTCTAATTCTTTTAGGTTTTCTTTTAAGATTGAAAACTTTCATTTTTATCTTTGGTATCTTTTATTAGATATAGAGATCTATTTAACTCAATCATTATAGATAAAACTCTTTTTCTTTTTTATAAAAGGAAAGAGGAACAATAGAACCAGAAAAAGGGTAGTTTAATGAAACAGAGTAGTCTTTAGATAGGAAAAAGCTTTTTACTAATTCTAGTAATTCCTTTGGTGTATGATAATTATCTGTTCCAATGCATATCTCTTTCCTGTCAGAAGAGTTATGATTACTCTTCTCGTAAGGAAGTTTTGTCGGATTAAATGAGTGGCAATCTAATAGTAAAGCGAGATTGTTTTCTTCTAGCGCATTATCTACTGCAGTAGTTAATCGATTATGATAGGGATGATAAATTTTTTTTTAATAGACTCTTTTATTCTTTTGTCACTATTCTTAATAAGAGTTCCATCAAAACTTTTTGTATGATAGAAGCCCATTCCATATTTGGACATCTCTTCATCTTTATCTGAACAAAAACGTTCAGTATCACAAAGAAGACGACTAACCTCGGCTTTGACAGATGGACACAAAGAATTATCAAAAAGTTCATCTGTATACCAATCTGTCATGATGAGATGCTCGTAGTTAATTATTAAATCTTTCTTTCTTTTTTCTATGGTGTAGCTTGGACCATCTAAAAAAGTAGGAAAAAAAGCTTTATCATAATAATAAAAAGGTATGAAAGTCGAGTGGTGTGGAATGTTAAGTATTAAGCTATTTTCGATAGCCATATTATCTCCTTTTTAGCCTCTTGTTTTATGACGAAGGCAATATGGAATAAATCCTCGTCGCTTAGAAAAAATATATCATATAGTTTTTTTGTCTACCACAAAAAGAAGCCTCTATAGATTTCTCTACAAAGGCTTCTATAAAGAGTAGTTAAAGTTCAGTCATCCATAGACCATGAAGATTGCAATATGCATAGACTCTTAGTGGTTTATCATCAGCAATTGTAAAAATAACACTTGGTTTCTCATTTGGTTTTAATTCTTTTCGCTGAGATCCTTTCTCTGTCTCAAGATATATCCATTCAATGTAATGATCTTCTGTCATAGGATGATCTATTTCCCCGACATTAACTAACAAAACCTTATCGTTTCGAGTAACATCAGGAAGATGCTTTTCCCATTTTTCTTCCCTAGTCTTTACCTCAATCTCCTTCATCTTATCCCCACAACAGACGATATTCTGAAGAGAAGAGTTAATCATCTCAATTAGATTTCCGCAGTGCTCACAAATATAAAATTTTGCCTTCATTTTATCTCCATTTTTTCTTTTCGACACATTACAAAAACAAGTAGGATATTATAATTTTTTTGTTATGGACTATCGTGAATGAAGAAATAGTGGCAGGCATTCCATTTTTTCAATTTAACCTCCCTAAAGAAGAAGTCGGAAATATTTCTATTTCGTTAATTTTATTTTATACCAAGAAATAGATGCTGTAGTCATTTCAAGGTTAAGAAGAATAAATAAAAAGAGAGAGTTTTAGAAAAGAAGAAAAGTAATCGCACAATATGCTTATGATAAAGGGCTTATCCTTCTTTCTAAGCCCTTTAAAAATGGTTATGCGTTTTGTATTATTGTTTTATAGAATTCAACGCCCTTTGATAGAGAAGAAACGTACATGTTTTCATTTAGTCCATGGATGCTCTCTAGTTGCTGTTTGTCTATATATAGTGGAGCAAAACGTATTGCATTATCTGTTAATGGTGAGTAAAAGTAGGCATCTGTTCCTCCTGTCATGATATAAGGAGTAGAAATAACACCTGGATATATCTTTTTTACTGTTTCTTCTACAAGACAAAATGGTTTAGCTTTATAATCGACACTTTTCTGAGGTTCTTTACAGCCTGAATAGTCAGCGCTTAGGTTATATTTTTTCAAATATGGCTCTAGAATTCTTTTTGTTTTTTCAACACCTTGGTGTTCAATAAATCTAGTATTAATATTAACCCAAGCCCTTTCAGGAAGGACATTCTTGCCATTTGAGCCACCACACATAGTAAATGCCATAGTAGTACGCACCATGGCTGCGGCTTTAGGAGAGACAGATGGAAGTATACTCTTTAGTAAAGGACTTAAAGCTTTTGCATGTCTCATAAAGAATCCAAGTGCACCACTTGTATTTTTTCCTAACCTCTTAAACATTTCTAATAGGGTAGGACTGAATTTGATTATATTTGGATTATGCTTTTCTATATCGCAAATAAACTTTGCTAT
>DHMZ01000068.1:7352-9352 GCA_002406055.1 Spirochaetales bacterium UBA4629 | reverse complement strand
AAAAAAAAATAAATATTAGACTCCCAATATATTTACTAAATAGGGGGCTAAAATGAAGAAAGTTATCATCATTCTTCTCGTTTTGATGTTTTTTGTTCCAGTAATGGCGTTTTCAGCATCAAATTCGTATTTTCAAGTCAGTTCACTCATTGATGCGGGACTATTAAAAAACAAGGATCTTATTGCATCAATGGCAACAGAGTTGACACCAGTTGAAGCATCTACACTATACTCAGCAAACAAAAAAGGGGCAGGACTCCCTTTTGCCTTAAACCTTTTTCTTGGAATAGGAATAGGTTCTTTTGTTCAAGGAGATGTTGGTGGCGGTGTAACAGCACTCTGTGGAGAGTTAGGAAGTTTAACAATGGTTTTGATAGGATCCAGTATGACAGCAAGTGCTATTGCTAATTCTTCTTATACGTATCAAAATGGTACTTATGTAACAACTAGCAATAGTTCTCAGAGTGATATGGGTACAACGCTAACGGCTATTGGAGCAATTGGATACTTTGCTTTTAGAATATATGAATTGATCAAGCCTTTCACATATGCATCAAACTACAACAAGACACTTATGTCTTCTCTTAATGGAGCATACAGTACAACTATATCTGTAGTTCCTACTATTAATAGTCAGAATGAAATGGGTGTTACTGCTGTTGCAAAAGTAAGTTTCTAGCCTTGCTTTTACATTCGTTTTACCAATCCTCTTGTTAGATTAAATCCATCAAGAGGATTTTTTTGTCAGTATTCAATCTTTTGCTAATAAATAAAACCCCTGACACAAATCAGAGGTTCTTAAACAAATCAAAACAAATTCTTTTGAAATTAGAATGTGTAAAGTGCACCAAGTACGCCATAGAAGCTCATGCCACTATTAGCAGATTCACTAATTGCAAAGCCATATCCTAGTCCAAGCTTCAAGAATACTGTTACAGGAACCTTATTAAATGTATATTCACCACCAACAGTCCAATTAGCATCGATAGCAACAAGTCCATCCTGAACATTAAGAGCAACAACAGGACCTGTTGTTAAACTGATTGTCTGTGTCTTTGTGAGAGCACCTGTGTTGAAGTTGATGTTGTAAAAATTGTAGAAAGCACCAACATCACCAGAGAATGCAATCTTACTATTTTTGATATTGATAGCAATACCAACATTACCCTGAACATCAAAATTACCCATACCATACTTTAGGGCAACACCAGAGTTAGTTCCGAGTCCAACACCAACAGAAAAAGCATTCTTTCTTGATGTTCCTGTGCTAGATGCAGCAGATAAAGAACAAAGAGCGAGTGCAACGACAAGAATTAAAGCAACAATCTTCTTATTCATTATTGATTCTCCATTTAAAAGTTTTTGGTTATTCACCGCAAAGAAGTCTATCAAAAAAGAATCTTTAATACTAGTAAATTTTTAAGTTTATTAATAACTTCTTTAACTATAAAAAATTAATTTAATTCATGTTGTTTTTTACAACATAATGTCTAATAATTGTTTTTTCCTTATTTATTTTGTTTTTATGAGATAAAAAATACAATATGTGCTACAATCCTCTAGCCCTAGGAGAAAAAAATGCCACAGCTATACTGTCTAGAAACAGAGGAATTATTAAACCTATTAAAACTCTCTAAGCCATATCATGCTAAGATTGTAAAGAGCTATCTTGATAAAGGTGTAACAGACTTCTCTTTAATGACATCTTTACCCAAAGAGGATCGAGAGAGACTAAAGAAAATCTATCCATCAGCACTCTCCTCTTCTGTTATTGAAAGAATGGATGCTCCTAGTGCAACAAAGCTTGCAATAAAACTTGAAGATGGCTTTGTTATCGAATGTGTTAGACTCTCAGATGGCAAGGGACGATTTACTGCATGTCTTTCATCTCAAGTCGGTTGTGCTATGGGATGCAAATTCTGTGCAACAGGAAAAATGGGCTTTAGCCGCAATTTAAAAGACGGAGAAATTGTCGAAGAGTTTATTCATCTAACAAAGCT
>DHMZ01000068.1:0-7230 GCA_002406055.1 Spirochaetales bacterium UBA4629 | reverse complement strand
GCTATTAGTGAATTGCATAGAGAAGATGGTTTAAATATTTCGTATAGAAAAATCACCATATCAACATGTGGCTTAGTTCCTGGAATAAAGAGATTAACAGAATTAAACTTGCCAATAAAACTTGCGGTATCTCTTGTATCAGCCTCCAATGATATCAGAAGCGAAATAATGAAGGTAAATAGGAACTATCCCCTCTCTGAATTAAAAAAGGCTCTTGTTGCTTTCCAACATAAAAATGATAAGAGAATAACACTCGAGTATTGCTTGCTTAGCGGTGTTAACACAAATAAAGAAAGTGCAGATGCTCTTCGTATTTTTACACGAGGCTTGGATGTTCTTGTAAATCTAATCTCATGGAATGAAGTAGATGATTTGCCATTTAAAACCCCTAGCGAAAAAGAGATTAGAGATTTCACTTCATACTTAAGAAAAAATGGCATCTCTTTCACTATCAGGAAGAGTAAAGGTCAGGAAGAAAAGGCAGCTTGCGGACAACTTGCTACTGAGTATAAAAATTAACCCTTAATGTTACAACTTTAAAGCTTTTTCTTTTTAAAAGTTAACAGACATCGGACGCATGGTTGCTTATAATTTAGACATGCCTGTACAGGAATTACTATCTAACAATATTTTATTAATTCGTAAAGAAAAGAAACTTACCCAAACAGAACTTGCTGAAAAGGCAAAGATAACAAGAAAGCATCTTTGTGCAATTGAAAAAGGGAGAGTTTTTCCTTCTGCAACCATAATAGATAGTATCGCGTCTGCGTTAGATGTTCCTGTTTCTTTCCTTTTTGAAGATAGAACAAGAGTTATACAGAAAGATTCTCTCTACTCTATTTCAGAGAAAGCTTTGGAAAACATACTTAGTACTATTCCACATCTATTTCGAGAAGAATTAGAACGAGAAGCTAGAAAATGTAAAGGGCCCACAGCTTAAGCTTAGGCCCTTTATCTTTATTTCTCAAGAATAGCTTTTATTCTTCTTACTCCAGCAGATGAAGATTGCTCTTTTACAATCTTAAAGTGACCAAGCTGACCAGTATGCTCAACATGGGGTCCTCCACAGACTTCAATTGAGAAATCTCCGATAGAGTAAACCTTTACTTTTTCGCCATATTTAGCATCAAACTGAGCAGCTGCGCCCTTTGCTCTTGCTTCATCTAGTGTCATAGTCTCACAAACAACAGGAAGGTCTTTCTTAATCTGTTCATTAACAAGATCTTCAACAGCCTTTAATTCCTCTTTTGTCAAAGCTTGAGGATGGTTGAAGTCGAATCTTAATCTTTCAGCAGTAATGTTAGAACCAAGCTGCTTAACATATCCACCTAGAACAACAGAGAGGGCCTTATGTAAAAGATGAGTTGCAGTATGAAGTGCTGTTGTAGCTTCGCTATGGTCAGCAAGACCTCCTTTAAACTGCTGTTCAGCTCCTGCACGGCTAATAGCCTGATGCTTCTCAAATGCCTCTTCAAAGCCTTTCTTATCTACAGTAAAGCCATGTTCTTTTGCTAATTCCTCTGTCAATTCAATTGGGAAACCATAAGTATCATAAAGCTTAAATGCGATACGTCCACCAATAACACGACTATTGCCCTTCATTAAATTTGGAAGAATTTTCTCAAATTCCTTTTCACCATTAGTAAGTGTTTTAGAGAACTTCTCTTCTTCTTTAGTTAATTCATCAAAGATAAAATCCTTGTGCTCAATGAGCTCAGGATATGGCTCTCCATAGAGATCAAGTACAACCTTAGCTAATTCAGATAGGAATGGATGATCAATACCTAGCTTCTTTCCATGTCTTACAGCTCTTCTGATAAGACGGCGAAGAATATAACCTTGACCAACATTACCTGGTGCCATACCCTTTTGGTCGCCAAGAATAAATACACTTGTTCTTACATGGTCTGAGATAATACGGATAGAAACATCATCCTCTTCGTTGTCACCATACTTCTTTCCGCAAAGGCCTTCTATAGCTCTAATAATAGGCTGGAATACCTCTGTTTCATATACACTCTTCTTTCCCTGGAGAATAGCAATTGTTCTTTCAATACCCATGCCAGTATCGATACACTTTCTCTCCATCTCGTGATATGTGCCATCTTTCTCTTTTCTATATTGCATGAATACATCATTCCAGATTTCGAAATACTTTCCACAATGACAGCCAGGCTTACAATCTGGAGAGCACTTTTCTCTTCCTGTATCGATGAACATTTCACTATCTGGGCCACAAGGTCCTGTTTCACCTGCAGGTCCCCACCAGTTATCTTCACGTGGCATGAAGTAGATTCTTTCCTTAGGAATGCCTAAAGACTCCCACTTAGATGCAGCCTCTGTATCTCTAGGAACACTTTCATCTCCAGCAAAAACTGTAACAGAAAGCTTATCAACTGGGATTTCAAGGACCTTTGTCATAAATTCAAAGGAATAACCAATCATATCGGTCTTAGAGTAAGCTCCAAGAGACCAGTTACCAAGCATTTCAAAGAATGTTAGATGGTTAGGATCTCCTACACTATCAATATCTCCAGTACGAATACACTTCTGATAATCACAAAGCTTATCTCCTGCTGGATGTTTTTCTCCTAATAAATATGGTACGAGTGGGTGCATGCCAGCTGTTGTAAAAAGAACAGTTGGGTCATTTTCCGGAATCAAAGATGCGCCAGAAATCTGCTTATGTCCCTTAGAGACAAAGAACTCGATATACTTTTTTCTTAGCTCATTAGCTGTAATAGGTTTCATTATTTTTTCCTTTTATAAATTATTGAGATGTTATTACTGAGACTACATTTAGGTCAATAGATTACCTTTTCTAGCATTCGTTCTCTCCAAAAAAGGAGAATAAATCTGGCTCATTTTTTTCGCTTGTTTCCTTCTTCTTTGTTTTGGAAGCAAAAAGCTTTTTTATTTCACTTGGTTTTTTTATTGAAAAAGCACCTTTATCTAGTCTGTCTCTACACCATGTATAGTTAGGATTTAAGATAGCAGAAGATGCTATTGCTACCCTTTTCCCACTCTTTAGAGCTCCATCTATTATTGACCAAGATGGGCCACCATCTTTCTCCTCTGCAAAATAGAAACCATCTGAGAAAGAAGAAAGGAATCTATTTCGTAGTACAACATGCCATTTTTCTCTTTTTACTGATGGAGCAAATTGTGTCAAAAGCATACCTTTATCGTATATTTTCTCCATTAGTGGCAAGAGAGCTTCGTTGGGACATTTAGATAACTCAGAAGAGAGCACTGCGACAACATTTCCTCCCATTTTTATAGCAACAGAGAGAGCGTATGGTCCAAGTCCAGATTCAAATGGTGCCATTATAGTATAACCATTTTTTATCGCTTCAATTACAACTAAAGCTGTATCTTGACGAGCCTGAAGAGATGGCATAACTGAACCAAGAAATGTAAGCTTTGGATTTGTGAGTATATCTTTGTTTCCTGTATAGTAAAGAAAATGGACATCACCAGGATTATTAATAACAGAAAACTCAATCTTTGAAGAAAGAAACGAAGAGCGAATATTACGCCAAATAGAATTAAAGCGAGCTTCTTCTTCCATTGATGATGTGAATTCTCTTGTATATGATGCAAACGAAGAAGAATAGTCTATGTTAAGGCTTTCAAGCACTTCCCAAGCTTTTTTCTCATCAGAAAAAAAAGCGAGAAGAGCTTCGTATGCAATAGCTTTCTCTTTAATCTGACTCTCGTTCATTAATCTTCGCCTCTAGTAGAATATACAATAAATCAGAATAAGGGGTCTTAATTGAATGCTTTTTTGCTAGTGCCGAAAGAGAACCACAGAACCACCTATTCTCTGTTCTTCTTCCGTTTATTACGTCATCAAGCATACTGCTACGCCCTTTCGGTGGAAGAGATAGCGTACTTTTTATCATTTTCTCAACATCATCTTGCGTTATTACAATATTCTCCTTTAACGCAACTGTTTGCACCTCTCTAGCAACAAGCCTTAGTGCCCTTATTACATCCTGGTTATTAGCTATTTCACCATAATTAAAACCTAAGAGAGCGCTTAAAGTGTTGAAAGATGTGTTAGTCATGAATTTTACCCATTGGTCATGATGGATAGAAGGAGAAACAAAGAATGGCTGATTAGTATTAGAAAAATAGTCTCTAAGTTTCTCTACTCTTTCTTTTTGATCTTCTGTATCTAAACCAAATGTAATTAAGCCGGGAGTAAATGAAGTAATAGAAGAACCCTCACGAGAGGAAGAAAGACCTGAGATAAAACTATAAATTACCTTGTCTTTGCCAAATGCTGATGATAGCACTGCTTCACTTTCTATGCCATTTTGAAGTGGCATAATAATTGTATTAGGACCTACGAAAGGCCTCATCAGTTCTATTGTGCTATCTAAATCATAGTTTTTTACTGTGTTTATTATTAAATCAGAAGCAAAGCTATCTCTCTCTGTTATTGTCTTGCAAGATAATGGTTCTCCATTAAATATAATAGGAGATTTTGTCCTATATTCACGAGCCTTATCAACAAGAAAGAATGCTTCGTCATTCTCATATATATTGTGCATTACAGTTGCACCAACACAGCCACGACCAATAATAACGGTTTTCATTGTTAAAGTTTACAACAAATAGTCGCAAAGCTTCTACCTAATAATTGATGGATGATACTATCTTATTTCCGTTTTCAATTGATAGATATAAAGATGAAAATAGTCTGTTTGACGTCTTCCTATTCAATAGAGTTTTTCTATAAATTAACTTTAAAGAGAAGAAGCTTTCTTTTATCATCATATACGGAGTAAGAAAATGAACTTAACAACATATTATGCGCCAACAAGAATTACCTTTGGCCCAAATGCTGAAGATAAAGTTGGAGAAGAAATAAAAAAAGAAGGAAAAAAGAGAGTATTAATCCACTATGGTTCTAACAGAATCGAAAAAAGTGGCTTATTAGCAAAGGTAACAAAAAAACTAGACGAGGATAACATTGCATATATTCTTTTACCTGGAGTTGTTCCTAATCCAAGACTTTCTCTTGTCAGAAAAGGTATTGAACTTGGCAAGAAAGAGAATATTGACTTCATACTTGCACTTGGAGGAGGTTCTGTAATTGACTCTTCTAAAGCTATAGGTTATGGCCTCAAGTATGATGGAGATGTATGGGATTTCTATTCAAAGAAAGCTATTCCAAAGGAAAGTGTTGGCGTTGGCGCCATTTTAACGATGGCTGCAGCTGGCTCTGAAATGAGTGATAGCTCTGTAATTACAAATGATGATGGTGCACTAAAACGCGGCTGCAATAGTGATGTATGTAGACTAAAGTTTGCACTTTTAAATCCAGAACTAACATATACGCTTCCGCCTTATGAAACATCATGCGCTATTGTAGATATTCAAATGCATACAATGGAAAGATATTTCATAAAAGATTACTCTCTCCCTCTCACAGAAGATATATCTCTTGAGTTCATAAAGAACATAAAAGAGCAAGGCATTGAAGCATTAAAGAACCCAACATCATATAGTGCAAGAGCATCTCTTATGTGGGGTTCCTCTATATCACATAATGGCTTAATGGCCCTAGGTAACAGTGCCCGCGGAGATTGGGCAACACACCAAATTGAACACGAACTATCTGGCAAATATGATATTGCTCACGGTGCAGGACTCGCTATAGTTTGGCCAGCTTGGGCAAGATACACCCTTTCTTATAAGCCTGAAAAATTTGCCCATTTAGGCTATAGAGTCTTTAACTTAGAGAAAACTAACGATAGTCTTAAAGATGGAGAAAGAACAATAGAAGCGTTTATTTCTTTCTATAAGAGCATAAATATGCCAACACATTTAAGTGATTTAAATATCTATCCTACAGAGGATGATATAGAAGAGTTAGCATCAAAAGCATCATTCTTCTCGACAAGAACTCTTGGTGATATTCGTGTTCTCGAAAAAGATGATATTAAAGAAATCTATAGGCTCATGAGGTAAATCATGATAACAAATGAGAAACTATTCGAAGTTGCTGTTAAATACTATGAAAAGGGAAAAACTAAGAGTGAGATAGCAAAAACCTTAGGTGTTTCCCATGTTCAAATTGGAAAGTATCTTAATTTAGCCAAGGAAAGAGGACTTGTTGAAATTGTATTAAATCCTCCTTCTGTTCAACCAGAAGAACAAGAAAAGCTAAGTAAGCTTTTTTACTCATTGTATGGAATTGAAGAACTAATTTTAGTTCCGGGTGCAACGAACGAACAAACATCACATGACTTTATTGCTGATTCGCTCGTTAGGTATCTTCTTGAAACATTTCCAAACAATAATCTCCGCTATGCAATAGGAATGGGACGTTTTGTAATGGAAGTAGGAAAAACAAAACTAAAGGTTGTAGAAAAGAGAACAAAGTGGAAAATTGTGCCTGCACTTAACTATGATATACAAGAGGCCAACTCAACCTACTATAATTCCCAAGAAATATGTGAGAACTATTCTCATAATTGGGGTGTATCTCTTGATAAACATTACAAAGAATTGGTTTCATGCTACCAAAATAATAAAGATATATCTGAGCTTAGAGCTAACTATTATAAAGATATAGATTTCATAATAGGAGGCGTCGGCGTAACGTTTCCTAGAAACCCTAAGCTAAAGAGTACTTTTTTTAAAAGTGAAGATTTAGACAAGCTTAAAGAAGAAATATCTGGAGACTATTTAAACTATTACTTCGATGAATCAGGAACAATAATTAAGCCAATAACACTCGGCCCCTGTTCCATGACTTTAGATGAAATAAAAAGAGTAAAGAAAAGAATAGCAATCGCAAGTGGATATTCAAAAATTGGCAGTATCTCATCGCTATTAAAAACAGGGCTAATCAATGTCCTTGCGACAGATCTTCCTACTGCACGATATATTCTCTCTCTTTAAAACTTAATCACCGCTAATCAATAAATCCATCATAATATAGCTAGAGCGAGCTTTATTTGGTGGATTCTTTTATTTTTAAAGCGAGTATATTAAGTTTAAGTTAGCTTTCCTTTAGTCTTTTTTTAATATCTTCTTCGCTCAATCCTGACTTTTTAATGACTTTATCTAGTGGAAGATCTCCATCCTTAACTAAAGAGATAAGACTCTCAAGTTTGCCCTCTTCTATACCTTTCTTTTTACCTTCCTCTAAACCTTTTTCTAAGCCTTCAGCTCTTATCCTTTCTCTCAGTATTATCTCTAGTTCATCTTTGT
>DHMZ01000046.1 GCA_002406055.1 Spirochaetales bacterium UBA4629 | reverse complement strand
CAAGAAAAGACACCCAATCTGAATGATTACGGAAGCGATACAAGAAGTATGAAAGAGCAACAGCACCAAAGCCATACAAAATGTTGAAAGGTCCATATATTAAGCCTTGTCTACTCTCTATATAACCATTTTGTAGGTAGCACCAAAACATCTCTAGTATTACACCGCCAAAGGATCCTATATAAAAAATCCAAAGTAACTTATATGAATTAATTCCTCTAGAGAAATGGTTATTACTGCGTTCATTTTCATCTATTTTCGCATTAACGATTCCTGAAATTTTAACTTTTGATGATTGCTTAATATCGGCCCAGCGCCCAGACAGTTCATCAGAAAGCTCAAAGAGCTTCTCATATGACTTTATGATGTTTTTCCTTGCTCTCTTATAGCTTCTCTTCTTAGCTTTTACAATTGGCTCTATATTTTTTTTCTGGGCCAGATAGCAGAGATGGAAATAATTCATCTTGAAGCTCTTTAGCTGTTTTTTCAGTACTCTCAAGAAGAGATAAACTCTTCTCTTCAACATCTGTTGTTATATCGAGTACCTCATTTTTCTTTTTCTTTCAATTTTTATCTCCTGAAAAGACCATGTTAGGATATATTCTCTCCATTCTTTCATTAGGGAAATGTTTATCCATGTATATTTCAATTTTGTTCTTTGGCTCTTTATACTCAATTCTCTCTGACCATCTAACAAGAGCTAGAAGTGAAACAACACTATCAAAGACAAAGAAAGCAACAAGAAGCCAAGTAATAATTTTTCCTATTTTATTAGGGATTTTTAATATTAGTTCTGACATTATTGGATATATTTTCTTAATCCAAACAACGCCTAATACTCCCCAAAAAAGAGAATACAAGAGGCAAATTCTACCATTAATATTTAAAGGCACATTACTGTAGTCCCAGCTACGAGAACCAACAATTAATTCTTGTCCCCAAGAACAAATGTATTCAAGCACAGAACCAACAACAAAACCACCAACAAAAGAAATCCAAGTACTATGGTTTCTATATTTATATAAGAAGATAGTTAGGGCAGCGGCGCCAACTCCATATAAGAGATTAAATGGCCCATAGACAAAGCCTTGTCTACTCTCGATATAACCGTGACGCAAAAAGCACCATGCCATCTCAATAATAACTCCAGCAAAAGAGCCAATAAAGATTAGCCACAAAATCTTGTAGATGTTTATTCCATGGGCAAAATGATTTTTTGTCTTCTCTTTTAAATCTATCTCAGCATTGATTGGAGCAAGTAGCTTACGCCCTCTTCTTGAGTATGAAGACTCTATATCAGCCCATCTACCTGAAAGCTCCTCGCCTAAATCAAAGAGTTTTTCATAAGAAAGAAGAACATTTTTCTTCGCTCTTTTGAGAGAATCTTTTCTTCCCTGGACCTCTTTTTTTAAATCTTCATCTTTACTTGAGCTTAGAAGGCGTGGATAGTAAGAATCCATCTCACTGATGGTTTTCTCTGTTTCATTTAAGAGATTTAAGCTAGCTTTTTCAATATCTCCAACATAGTGAATTGAATCGTCGACTTTTTTCTTCTTCATATTCTCTCCCTATCTCTTTTCTACTACCAAAATAGAAAAGAGACAAGGATAGTATCGTTAATTAGCATATCTGAATATCAGAGTTCCTTTTTTCTTTAGCCAATTGTTCATTAAGAGAATTAATAGAGCCATTATAGCTATAAAAAGACCATAATAGACATAAACATTAATCCATCGTTTAACTAAATAAAATCCACCAAATGGAAGCAAGCTAAAGATAAAGCCAAATGTTATGGTCAAAATAGAAGCAAAACCTTGCTTAATAGGTATGGCCTCGTTAGTCCAAGTAAATGAATAGTGCTTCAAATTCATTACTAAGCCAATTTGAGAATGCAAATAGCAAAAGAGAATTACAAAGCACAAACTCAAAATTGTAGCTAAAAGCGAATGCGTAAGTACAATAGAAAGAGCTGTCGTAAGAATAACTGCAGAAGACACATTGAAGATAAAGCCTAAGTTAACTTTGCTTCTCAGTACCTTCATTGGATCGACTGGCAGTGATTGCAAAATCCAAATATTCTTTCCTTCTAACGAAATACTAGGTGCACTAAAGAGTCCTAAAGAGGCAATTAATGTAGCTGCAGATGCAGATAATAATGGCATAAAAGAATAGATAGCTGTCTCTTTTATCATCTCCAATACACTATTAAGGCGGGAAGAATAAATAATTACGACTATTGCTAATATTGGCATTATGATAACGCCAAGCGAACAGTTAAGAAAATACGTCGTTGAAGAAACAACTCTTTTTGCTTCTTTGTTTAATAGTGCTCTATTTTGCGATACGACATGGATTTCATTCTTACTGTACTTTTTCTTTACTGTTTTTTCGCTCTTTGTCGCTAGTTTCATAAATGAATGGGAAATAATGTAGAAACATAAGCCAAATAAAACAAATGAAATCAGAATAAAAATGAAAGTATGTAATAGATTTCCACTATTAGCAGATCCATAAAGATATACAGGATAGAACTTTTTTAATACTCCACTTACTTTATCTACATTTTGAATCAAATCCTCAATTATTGAACTGAATCTCATGCAGAAGAAGTAGTAGAGAGCAAAGAACAGCAATGAGATAATTGCTGTTAAGATATTCTTGTTCTTCATCTTTTTCGATATTTGAGCAACAAGATATCCTAGGGCACAAGTAAGAGTTGTGACAATTAAAGCTAAACTAAATCCTACAAATAACTCTTCAATGACATAAAGAATCGTCTTTGCTCCAAGCCATCCCTTTATAATCCAATAACCAACTATGGATGGAAGCCATATTAAGCTCATATACATGAAGCCCATGAGAAAGACAACAATCATTCTTGAAAGCAGAATTTGACTTCCTTTTATTGGAAGAGAAAATAACAAGTCGTTATCTTTAGCATCATAGAGCATCTTATAGGTATTAAAGACGTCGCCAAATATTCCAAAGAGCAAAGCCATTAAACCAAGAAATGAGAAATAGAACCAATCTAATCCCATTGGTATAAAGGCAACACCTAACGTGTAAGAAAGAAAGAAGAATACAGCAAATAAGAAAAGCAATAGAAGTCCATAGAGAACTATAGATAGCTTTGAGTTGACATTTGATCTCTTCTTTCCCGTCTTTCTGTTTAAGAAAAATGAGCTAAAGAGTGCAATAAACTCTTTTTTAACTAAAAGCTTTATCATCGCTTACTCCTCTAGTTCCAAGAAGACACTCTCAAGACTCTCATCACCCTTTACTTCTTCCATGGTGCCACTCTTAATAAGTTTTCCATTTTTAATTATGGCAACTTTATCACAAAGCTTTTCTGCAACTTCAAGAACATGCGTTGAGAAGAAAATTGCACCATCTGTAGAACAAATGTCTCTCATAAGTCCCTTTAAAATATGCGCAGCTTTTGGATCAAGACCAACAAAAGGCTCATCCATAATCACAAGTTTTGGATTATGTATTAATGCTGAAATGATAGCCAATTTCTGCTTCATTCCATGAGAATATTGATTAATTGCAGATGGTAAATCGTTTTTTATTTCGAAAAGTGTTGCATACTTATCGACTCTTTCTTCCAAATCTTTTTGATCTATGCCAAAGATGCTACCAATAAAATTTAAATATTGTATGCCACTCATAAAATCATACAAATCTGGATTATCTGGTATGTATGCAATCTCTTTTTTACATCCTACAGGATCTTTTTTGATATCTTTTCCATCGATATAGATTTTACCTTTATCAAAATCAAGAATACCAACTACACTCCTTATTGTAGTTGTCTTTCCTGCTCCATTGTGTCCAATAAAACCATAAATCTCACCAGGAAGAATATGTAATGATAAATCATCAACAGCCTTCTTTTCTCCATAGCTTTTTGTAAGGTTTTCTATTCTAAGCATTTATGCCTCCTATTTTAAAACAGTGGTTTTACATCAGGCGTTTTAAATTAACACTAAATAAAATTTAAATCAATAAATCTATAAAACTTTATAAACTTGTAACAGTTTTTTAACACTCGTTTTTCAGTTCACTGACAATAAACTCAAGAGCAAAATAAAGCTTATCAAGAGAGTGATTAGCGACTTTAAGATTGTTTCTATCTCTCCAACCTTCATCAGATAGAGTATCTCCAGAGAGAAGGAAGGCATAAAGATTAAGACCATAATACTCGCATACTGCCTCAACGCCTGCTATCTCCATTTCAACAGCTATGCAGCCTTCTTCTTTCCTCTTTTTATACTGTTCTTTTGTCTCTCTATAGAAACTATCTGTTGTCCAAACTTTTCCTTCAATATATGGAATATCATTTTTAGAAAAAAAAGATGAAAGCTTATGGTAGTTTTTTATTTTTATATAATCACTTTTCTCTTTATAGTGATAGCTCATCCCCTCATCTCTATAAGCCTCTGTTGGAACAATAACTTTCCCTTCTGTTTTTTCTTTGTCTAGGGTTCCGCATGATCCAAAGAGAATATAATTTGAGGCCCCAGTAATTACACTAGATTCTTCAACAAACGTTGATGCACAAGTAGAAGATATATAAGAAAGATAAAAGGCAATTTCAGTTCCCTTATATTTAAAAGAGTAGATAGGAACCTCACCATTTGCAAGAAACATTGATCCAATTTTCTTCGTTTCAAATGAAGATAAAATATATTGATATATTTCAAGAGAAAAGATTATGAGAGATGTTTTTATTGGCTTTTCTATTCTCTTATAGCACATAAATGGTGTTATAAGTGCATCACTTTTATCATAGCTATCTGTAATCATCTATTCTCTCCAATTCTTTATTAGTAAGAGTTTACCCTTTTCAACCCATACTTCTGCAACACTTTTATCAACTTCATTGCTTATTCCATATTGGAAATTTGGTTCTATTGTACCGTTAACTAAATTATACTTAGCGCCTCTAATCTCTATCCCTTCAGCTTTTCCAAAAGCGGCTATGAGAGAAAAAACTGGATAGCATTTTTCGATGTACTTCTTTTCTTTTCCAACAATCTCAATCGAAGAAGAGGAGTCAATAATAATTCCAGTAAGTCCTTTTGAATAAATGTAGTCTAATAGATAAATATTTCCGAGAGTATGATCTATTCTTCCACCAGTTGCCCCCAGAATTGTTATTTCGTCATACCCTCTTCTTATGGCCTCTTTTACTCCATATAGCCCATCTGTATCATCTTTTTTCCTAGGCAAAGTAACTACTTCCGTACCTTCCGGAATTGGACAAGAATCAAAGTCCCCAACAGCTAAGTCTGGTCTTCTGTCTAAGCCTTTTTCATGGATTAAACCTCTATCGCAATAGATAAAGTAGCTATCCTTACTAATCTTTTTTCTTATTTCTTCATAGTTCTCTATTGAACCGCCTAAGACTACAACAGCACAAGCCAAATTAGACACCTCTTCTATTTAGTAAGTAAACTTAACTAAATTATTAATTATTTATTATCAAAGCAATTATTCAACTGTTACGCTTTTTGCAAGGTTACGTGGTTTATCGACATCAAGTCCCTTAGCAACACTAATGTAATATGCTAGAAGTTGCAAAGGAATAATGGCAAGCGAAACAGTAAAATAGGGATTTGTTTTAGGAATATAAACTGTGAAGTCTACGTTCTCTTCTGTTTGATAATTTCCTCTTGTTGTAACAGCAAAAAGATAAGCACCTCTTGTTTTGCACTCAACCATATTAGACATTGTTTTTTCATATAACTCTGGCTGAGTAAGAACGCCTATAACAAGCGTTCCATCTTCTATTAGAGAAATTGTCCCATGCTTTAATTCTCCAGATGCATATGCTTCGCTATGTATATATGAAACTTCTTTTAGCTTCAATGAACCTTCTGCAGAGATTGCCCAATCAAGGCCACGCCCTATAAAGAAGACATCCTTCTTGTTCATGCATTTTGAACTAAACCACTGTATCTTCTCTTTTTCTTTTAAGAGACTTTTCATCTTTTCACTAAGAGTTTTCAATTCATCAATATATATTTTTTCACTCTCAATTCTCTTTTTTAGATAAGCGAGTTTAATCGCAAGAAGATAAATAACAGCCAGTTGTGTCTGATATGCCTTTGTCGTAGCAACAGCTATCTCTGGACCTGCTAATGTATAAATAACATAATCTGCTTCTCTAGATATCGTTGAGCCAATAACATTAACAATAGCTAATGTTTTCTTTCCCATCTTCTTACTTAGTCTAAGAGCCGCAAGAGTATCGGCAGTCTCTCCCGATTGACTTATAACAACGACAAGTTCATTTTCGTTTAAGACTGGATTACGATAGCGATATTCACTGCTCATTTCAACTCTTGTTGGAACACGGCAAAGATCTTCAAAGATATATTCACCACAAAGCCCTACATGATAGGAAGAACCACAAGCAACAATGCGGAGCGAGTCTATATTCAAAAGAACATCATCTGTTAATCCGCACTCAGAAAAATTTATTTGATCTCCATTTATATACTTATTAATTGTATCGCTAAAAGCCTTTGGCTCTTCATGAATTTCTTTAATCATAAAATGCTCAAAGCCATCTTTTTCTGCTTGGGATTCAGACCAGGTAATAGTAGTAGGTTCTTTTTGAACTACATCCCCATTAAGATCAAAGAAAGTTACTTTGCCCTTTTCAAGTCTTGCCATTTCGTAGTTATTTGGATAGTAAACTTCTCTTGTATACTTAAGTATTGCAGGAACATCACTGGCAAGGAAAGTCTCATCCTTATTTACGCCAACAACTAGCGGACTATCTTTTCTTGCTATGTAGATTTCTCCTGGATAATCTTTAAACATAACAGCTATGGCATAGCTACCACGAACCCTAACCATCATTTTTGCTAAAGCATCAATAGGTCCAACATTGTACTTTTTATAATAATAGTCGATAAGTTTTGTTAAAACCTCTGTGTCTGTTTCTGAATAGAATGTATATTTCTTAGAAAGAAGTTTTTCCTTTAACTCTTTATAATTCTCAATAATACCATTATGAACAGCAATAACAGTTTTATCATCAGAACAATGAGGATGAGCATTAGTCTCACTTGGTTCTCCGTGTGTTGCCCAACGTGTATGCGCAATGCCACACTCTCCTTTTATTGAGTTGCCATTATCTGTTTTAGTAATAAGTTCTGAGAGTCTTCCCTTTGCTTTTACAATCTCAACATTACCATCGTTATTTTCGACGGCTAAACCTGATGAATCATAGCCTCTGTATTCAAGTTTTTTCAAACCTTCGATAAGAATATGAGAGGCCTCTCTATGACCAGTATATCCAACTATTCCACACATCTTTTTTTCTTTCCCCCTGATTAAAAATAATAAATCTTATAAATAACCCATAGCAATACCATCAAACACTTACTAATTTAAGTTATATATTTTTATTCCTATCTGGGTTTATTTATTTCGCAAACTAATTAATTTAAGCCTAATAATTATCATACAATGGATTCAGCAATTTATAATTTTAAAGATGGTAAGGCTTTTATGGCGAAAGCTAACAAAAAAAGGACGACTACATTTACTATGCAATCGCCCTATAAAACAAAGCTAGAAAGAAAGCCTACTCATCAGTATCGTCATAGTCGCCACGGCTTTCCTTATATGCACTCCAACTTTTTGATTTCTCCATAAGCATTTCAGAGTCTTCTTCACCAAAGGAGGAACTCCACTTCGAGTATCTACTTTCTTTAGTATTTTTTTTCCTACCTTTATTTTTTTCTTTTAAATCTTCTTCACCATTTGCCATAGCTTGTATTATCGCCTCTTTATTTTAATAGTCAACAGCTTATTACACACTTATAGGTTTCATCAAACATAGAAGACACAATTGCTTCGCCTTTCTTTTGCTCTTCCTTCATCCTCACTATCATAATAACCAAGTGCAACATGATCAATTCCTTCCATCTCGTCAGTTATTCCCAAAGAAAGGAGAAAATCTCTTCCCCATTTAGTCTCAAATTCTTCCTTTGCTCGATGAATCCAACATGAACCAAGCGACAAAGAATGCGCAGCAAGAAGCATGTTTTCAATGCAAGCTGCTCCATCAAGTTCCTTAGTTGGAGAATCTTTTTTTGCTAATACAATAATAATGACAGGGGCATTATAAAATGGATCAAAGTTATCAAATCTTCCCATAATAGATGCATTTAATCGGCTAAGCTCATCCCTAACCTTTTTATCTTTAATGACAATAATAATGCGTTCTTGCTTTCCCATCGCAGATGGAGCAAATTCTCCTGCTTTTACTATTTCTTTTAA
The DNA here is from genome assembly GCA_002406055.1 of Spirochaetales bacterium UBA4629. Taxonomy (GTDB): domain Bacteria; phylum Spirochaetota; class Spirochaetia; order Sphaerochaetales; family Sphaerochaetaceae; genus Ornithospirochaeta. The sequence continues at coordinate 5,525 of DHMZ01000046.1, read as the reverse complement.
ATCTTCATCTTTGACCATAGTTGGTGAAAACTTTCTAATACTACGTCTTGTTAATATATTCTTAATTACATCATTCATGATAATAACACTCCTCTAGAATTATTTTACTACTATTATTTTTGATTTGTAATACTAGGTGTAAATCTTTTAGATGGCCTATAGATAATAAGACATAAAAAAATAAGTAAAGCAGTAAATGATAGACTTATTGGATAAGAAAGCATAATAGTCGAAAAATCATGCTTTACAGGGAAGGCAATATTAATCCAAAGAATTCTTACACCACATACACCAAGGGTTGTTAACAAGGCAGGGACAAAGGAAATGCCAAAGCCTCTTAAATATCCACTTAATACTTCATAAAGCATACTAAAGATATAAGCAAAGAATACAATTATAAGTCTTGTATATCCAAGAGAAATAACACTTGAGTCATTATTAAAAATAGAAAGTAACCTTCTTCCAAAGAAAAGAATAGTTACTATTGTTATAAATGATGCTATTGCATCTTCTATAAGTGATAAGAGAAGTGTTTTTTTGCATCTATCAATTTTTCCTGCTCCATAGTTTTGACCAACAAATGTTGTACAAGCCTGGCTAAAAGAGTTAAGAACATCATAGGCTATTATTTCGATATTATAAGCTGCACTGCTAGCTGCCATAACAACAGTACCAAGGCTATTTATTGCACTTTGTATCACAATATTAGAGATTGAAAAAACAGCACTTTGTATTCCTGCAGGTAGTCCAATTTTCATTATTCTGTTAATGACAACTTTATCGATCTTTAGATCCTTGAAATCAAGATGAATAATAGTCTCTGTTTTTAATAACCTATATATAAGAATAGATGAACTTATTAGATTGCTAATTACTGTTGCAGTAGCAACCCCATCTACTGTCATTTTTAAAACAGCGACAAAGAAGAGGTTTAAAAAAACATTTAATACTCCAGAGAAAAAAAGAGCAAATAATGGGGTTCTAGTATCACCAATGCTACGAAAAATAGCTGCAACAAAATTATACAAAAAAATAACGGGAAGACCGATTAAATAAATTCTAAGGTATAATAATGCATAGGGAAAAACATCCTCTGGAACCTTTAGTAGAGATAAAATTGGTGATGCAACTAATTCACCGACTATTAATACAACAAAACCACAAAGAAAGGAAAACTTTACAGAACTATGCACTGATTTTTTTACAGTCTCATCATCCTGTCTTCCTATAGCATTAGAGATGACAACATTTACTCCAACAGAAATGCCGATAAAAAAGTTAACAAGGAGAGCTATAATAGATGTGTTAGCTCCAACAGCAGCAACAGCCACAGTCTTTCCACTACCTGTAAAGTTTCCAACAACAGCAATATCTGAAGCATTAAAAAGTTGCTCTAAAATTGCAGTGGCAGCTACCGGAAATGCATATAACGGTAGTTTATTCCATATAGGACCATTAATCATATCTAGACTATTTTTCTTATTTATCATTTTCAATTCTCTTTATAAAAAAACTTCATCGACTAATATAATAACAAAAAAGAAAAACTTCATTCTTTAATATCTAATTTTTTCACTCTACAAACAAATTAACAGTAAATTTACAGTTAACTACCAACTGAATTTACACTAGTCATGTATAAAATCTCACATAAAGCGCTATTTGATTTTTTACTGATGATCCGAAGAGCTCAGGATCAGATGTTGTTAAGACTTTTTTTTAAAGGAAAGAATTGGAAAATGAAAAGAAAAGAAAGATTTCAATTATCGATTAAAAGAGTGTTTTTTTCTTTAGCTGTACTTTTACTGTTATTTATCACTATTTCATGCTCATCTGGTTCATTCAGAAGTGAAGAAGCAACTGTAGAGGCTGTAGAAGACACAGTAAACAAGACAAAGAAAGAAAAGCAATCACCTAAGTATGTCTTTATGTTTATTGGAGATGGAATGAGCTATCCTCAATTCCAAGCAGCCGCAGACTATCTTGGTGCATTAAAAGATAATGATGAGGATAAAGCTTTACCAAGTGTAAGCTACTCCAATAGAGAGGAAGCTGTTCTAGATGGGCCAAGTCCACTCAACTTCATGAACTTTGAAACAGCAGGATCAGCTGTAACATATGATTATTGCAGTTTTGCACCAGACTCAGCTAGTACAGCAACATCAATTGCGACAGGTTACAAAACATACTCTGGTATGATTAATGTTGATATTACAGGAAGTGTCTCTTACCAAACAATTGCAGAAAAGCTTCATAAGGAAAGGGGATGGAAAATTGGTATTATCAGTTCTGTAAATCTTAACCATGCAACTCCTGCTGCATTCTACGCACATCAGGCAAGCAGAAATAGCTACTACGAAATTGGAGAAGAGCTTGTTGCTTCTGGCTTTGAGTATTTTGCTGGAGGTGGTCTTAAGAAAGTTACAGGTAATAACAAAGATAAGAAGAACCTTTATACTTTGGCTGAAGAAAATGGCTACAAGGTAACATTCACTCAAGAAGAAGCAGAAAAGATTTCTTCTAGCGATGAGAAGGTAATTCTTATTGATGAACACCTTGCTGATTCTGATGCGTTAGCATATGAATTAGATCGTTCAAATGACGAATGGGCACTTAAGGATTATGTTGAAAAAGGTATCGAGGTTCTCGATAACGAAAATGGCTTCTTTATAATGTGTGAGGGAGGAAAGATTGACTGGGCTTGCCATGCTAATGACGCGGGCTCTACTGTTAGTGATACTCTTGCTCTTGCTGACGCTGTTGAGGTTGCTATCGATTTTGCAAAAGAACATCCAGATGAAACATTGATCCTTGTCACAGGTGACCATGAGACTGGTGGACTGACAATTGGCTTTGCTGGAACAGATTATGATACCTACCTTGATTGTCTTTCTTCTCAGAAGATTTCATATGCAAAATTTGATACAGAATATGTCAATAAGTATAAAGAAAATGGAACAAGCTTTGAAGATGCTATGAAGGATGTTGAGACTCTATTTGGTCTTAAGATAAAAGGAGAAGAAAATGATAGACTTCTTCTAACAGATTATGAAGTAGAAAGACTAAAGAGTTCATATGACCTACTCATGTCTGGTAAGAAATCTTCTGACTATACACAAGAAGAGTATGTTCTTTATGGTGGATACAATCCATTCTCTGTAACTGTAACACACATTCTTAACAATAAGTCAGGTATTGACTTTACAAGTTATTCTCATACAGGTCTTCCAGTTGCTGTATTTGCTTCTGGTAGTGGCCACGAGCTATTTGATGGTTATTACGATAATACAGAAATATATAAGAAATTAGCTTCTCTATTAGAAGTTAAATAAAAATAATTAATCAGATTTAGGTAGGGGGCAATTGCTTCCTACCTCACTTTTATTATGAAACTAAAAATTAAAACTACAAATTCGAAAACCTTTTGGCCTGTTGTTGTCGCATTAATTGCTCTCGTCATATTATTCTTTCTACCTACTGGCTACGAAGGTGCCCTCTCATATCAAAATGCTGATAGAGTGAAGGCCCTTGTATTAGAAACTGATGAGTCAGATGTTCATGATACGGGACTAGTCAGGACAGGTGATCAGAGATGCAAGGTACGAGTTTTAGATGGAAGATTTAAAGGAACTGAGATAGATGCTGTAAATCGTCTTAATGGATCCTTATCTCAAGATAAAATATTTAAGTATGGCGATACAGCCTTTGTCGTTGTCAGCTATAATGGAGATAAAATAACAACTGTCTTCATGACAGACCTCTATAGACTCGACAAAGAAGCTCTTCTCGCAGGACTATTTTTGCTTTTGCTTTTGCTCTTCGCCAAATCGACAGGTTTGAGAGCTATAATATCATTTGTTGTAACAATTCTTTTAATGTGGAAGGTTTTAGTTCCTTCTCTCCTTAATGGCTATAATCCTATTTGGATTTCACTAGTAATTGTACTTGCCCTTTCTACTCTTACCTTAATGCTTATTTATGGGTGGGATTGGCGCTTTCTCTCCTCAGTAACAGGTTCGATGCTTGGCATATTTGTAACTGTTATCTTGGGTTCAATTTTTACTAAGCTATTTAGTATACATGGCGCAGTGATGGAATCTAGCGAGAGTCTTTTATATTCAGGTTATCAAACACTTAATTTAACTCGAATATTTATAGCCTCAATATTTTTGGGATCTTCTGGAGCAATAACAGATCTTTCTGTTGATATTTGCTCTGCAATATATGAAGTGGTACAAAAAAAGCCTAATATCAGTAAGAAGGAAGCTATTCTTTCTGGCTTTAGCGTCGGTAGAGCAGCTTGTGGTAGCACCACTACTACTCTCCTACTTGCCTATTCAGGTAGCTATATAGCTCTTTTAATGGTTTTTATGGCTCAAGGGACCCCAGTAGAACTAATTCTAAATTACAAGTATGTTGCAGCTGAAATTGTTCATACCATTGTAGGTTCATTTGGTTTAATAACAGTAGCTCCATTAACGGCAATTACAAGTGGATTATTTTTGACAGGACGAAATATTGAAAATAAATTTATAAATGAAAAGGAAAATAAAAATGACTTATAAAACTATCGTTTTAGATTATGAACCAGTGGCAAAAAAGATGGCAGAAAAGATTGAAAATGAAATTAATACTAGATCATCTCAGGGGTGGAAATTTATAGATTTTTCAATTACAAACTCATGCAAAGCAATTTTAGTTTTTAATCTGCCAGACTAAAAAGCTTATAAAGAAAATAAAGAAGAGATTATCAAGATGACTTAAGCTATATTCAACTTACATCGTTTGATACAAAAAGAAAGAATTAATAAGTTCGTGTTTCTCACATCCTCTTATTTAGTTTTTTTCTTAATTCCACCAGTTTTCTACTCTTAAGGGATAACAAATAATAAAAAAGAATCATAGGATAACTATATAAAATAATTGGAGGAAAAAAATGAACCAACAAGCAATCGGAAGATATATACAGCAAAAAAGAAAAGAAAAGAACTTAACTCAAGAACAACTCTCTGAGATACTAAATGTATCAAATAAGACAGTCTCAAAGTGGGAAAATGGCAAGTGCATGCCAGACTATTCTATTATTAAAGCTCTATGTGATGCACTTTCAATAACACTTCCTGAGTTAATGGATGCAAAGGATTACGACAAAGATAGTGTGAAGGTATATAACGAAGAGGAAATACTAGATCTTCTAAGACGATCTCAAAACCTAGAAAAGCAAAACGTTGTTCTTTTTGGCTTAATCCTTATAATTCTTGGTCTCCTGAGTAACGTAATGGCTTCAACATACTCCGGTACTCCATTTAGAGACTTTGCTTCAGGGTTACTTGTTGGGCTATCGATAGTTGAAGCACTTGCTGGGATAGTTATTGCAGGGAAAAAGATAATCGAAAGATGATGTTAGCTTTTTATGGTATGTAATGTTAACAACTACCTGCAGCTTTACAAGGTAGATTTCAGAGAAAAGAAAAATAATAGATAAAAAAGGAAGAGTCTTTTTAGCATAATGTCTCTCCCTTAAT
>DHMZ01000083.1 GCA_002406055.1 Spirochaetales bacterium UBA4629 | reverse complement strand
AAATCAGCAACCGAGAACAATGGGGATTTCTCTATAGAGGATACAAGATTTAGATATTCCGAAGAACTAGACGACAACGACACCCAAGACTACGGCGACACATTCAACGTAGACAATCCTAAGTCAATCATCAATAGAAACATTAGGACATGGGATGCCCTAGTGGATTCAGATGCAATCTAGCTATATCTTTTGATTGATGCTCTAAACTAAAAAGAATTCCCCCACACCAAAGAAGATGTAGGGGAGGAAAAGAGTTTTTTACTCTTATTTAAGGTTAGCCATTAGCTGGTTAATCTCGGCATCTGTTAAGCCAATTGACTTAATATAGGAGATAGCTCCTTCTTGTAGGTTAGCACTCTTAAGGTCTGAGACGCCGAATGCAGCTTCAAGTGTCTTAACGATATTGCTTTGACTAATTGCATTGTACTTTTCTGTACCTTTTTCAACCTTATAGTAGTTTTCATAGGTCTTCATATAGTCATCAATAACTTCATCATAGTTTGCACCCATTAAACACTCTAAGAGAGCACTGACGAAGCCAGCTCTATCTTTGCCTTCTGTGCAATGAACAGCGTAAACACCCTTATTGGCTGCGAAGAACTTTAAGCCTTCAGCTAAGCCTTTCTTGAATTCATCTGCCTGGAAATCAACACCAAGATTGAGGTAGATAACCTTTGCTGTTGAGTAATATGAAGAAGTAAAGCCTTCATATTTTTCAGCTTCATCCTTACTATTTGCGAGATTCATGACAACAGAAACACCTGCCTTTTTGCATGCTTCGTCTGCATATGTGTTTCTTCCAAGTTCTGGGTTAATAGGACTTGATGTGCGATATAGTTTACCTTTACCCATACCTGTTGTTGTAATTTCTCTAAAGTTAGCGAATTCCTCATCTGTTAATTCTGGATAATCTTCTCTGTTGTTTGTTCTTGTTAAATCATGAAGAATATACTGAGAAAGGTATCCGCCTTTTTCTGCCATAGAGAAGTTAACTTCAACTGGGAATTTTACGCCTTCTTTTGCTGTCCAGAACCATGTTTTGTCGGCATTAGTTGTCTTATATGCTAAGCCATATGTGTCGCCGAAATTTCCCATGTTAATAGCAAGTGAAATATATCCAGTAGGTTCGCCTTTTTCTCCAAGTGGAGCAATAATAGCAGGAGAGCCTTGGTCTACATATGAGTATGTAGGAACAACAGGAAGATTGAGAGTCTTGTCTAAGAAGCTAACAGATACGATGTCACCTTCTTCATAGCCAAGAGCAAAGAAATCTTTAACTTTGATATCTAAATAGACATTACCATATTTTGTGAACCAAATATCGCTATCGAGACCACCAATTGTGATGATTCCATCATCCTCATCTTCAGCTGTGATAACATGTATTCTTCCCTGAGGGTCCTTGTATTCTTCACCAACTGTTGAGTTTAGGACAGTTGTGATGTAAGACATAACAGCTTCATCGAGAACAATGCCTGTATCGAACTGGCTAGAGGCAGAAGCAAATGCATAGTATGTATCACCACCAGCTGCAACAAAGTTATTTGTAATGACAGCATATGTTGCATTCTCATCAAACTTTTCGCCATTTACAGAGTTGATAGTGACTCTATTAATAGACTTTGGACCATAATATGTTGATCCTGGGTATGTGCTATCAGCTTTGTCATATGCTTTTGTTGTGTCGATAGTAAAATCAAGGCCTGCAACTTGTGGGAATCCTCCAAGAGAAATTGGAGTACAATATGTAGAAGCTTCAAGTGCCTCTAATAGTTCATAACCCTTAACATAGACAACAGCAATAGTATTTCCAAATGGAAGAACAGTGTTTACATCTTTCTTTGTAATAGCACCAGCATGGATCCATGCTCTAATACCACCACCATTAGTGAGTGCAACTGTATGACCCTTATCTACAGAAAGGCTTCCGTCATCCTTTAAAATGGTCCACATCATTGCATCTGTAATTAAGTCACCAAGATTTGTTTCTTCTGTTCTGTTACCAGGTTCTCTGTCACCATTTAGTTCAACAAGAGAAGATGCAAATACAACATTGTATTCACCATTTACTCTGTCAATAATCTCCTGAGCAGTAGCTGTTACGCTTTCGTCTAGAGCTAAGCCTTCTGTACTTTGTAGGTAATTGCTCTCAATTTTAGCGCTCTCATTGTCTATAATGATAACACCAATGTTTGCAAATGCTGTTCCTGTTGACTGTATTGGTTCTCCTTTTTCACCTTCTGTCATAACAGTGTGAGAGTGGCCATCAATTAAGAAATCAATACCAACAGTATTATTGTATAAATCAATTGATCTGTTTGGTTCGCTTTCTCCATCAACACCAAGATGTGTTATTCCAATAATTAGTTGAGCACCTTTTTCTTTTAATGTATCAATAACAGCCTGTGTTTGCTTGTAGAGCTTTTCGCCACTAACAAACTTTAAGCCTTTAATTAAAGCTGGGTTAGCTTTAGTCTGTGCTTCAGGAGTTTCTAGGCCAAAGAAGCCAATTTTAAGGTCGCCAACTGTGACGATAGCTCCAGAACTATAAATAGGAGAGCCATTTTCATCAAAGACATCTGCACAAAGAACAGTAAAGTTAGCTTTACTTATATTTTCTTTTAACTGTGCATAACCATAATCGAACTCATGGTTACCAAGTGTTGCAAGGTCATAGCCTGCTGCATTCATCATTGTGATTGCGTCAAGGCCCTTAGTCGTACTTACATATGTTGTACCTTGGCTAAAATCTCCGGCATCTACCATTACTACAGTAGCGCCTTCCTTTTCAAAATCCTTTTTGAGTTCAGATATGTAGCTATATCCAGCAATAGCGCCATGAACGTCATTGCTATGTAGGATAACAGTTTTACCTTTGTATGCTGTTCCCGCAAAGAGAGAAAAAGCTAAGGTAAAAACTAAGGCAAGAGCCAATAGTCTCTTAAAGTTTTTCTTCATAAAAACTCCTTTGATTAGTTTATATGACTAGTTTTTTGTGTTTTTCTCTTGTCGTCAAGAAATAGTCTACTTTTATTTACTAATTTTTTAATGGGAAAGCAAAATAATAGACAATTAGCTAAAAAATAATATATTTTATCAAATACTATATTGCATTGTATAATAGTGTCTGCTATTATGCATACAAGGAGAATGGTATGAACATTCAATTTAAGAAAGGTGCATTGGTGGTTTGTGTTCTCTCTCTTTTAGCTCGTGGGGATAAGTATGGTTATGAACTTACAGAGACGATTTCAGAATCTTTAACAATTGCTTCAGGGACTCTTTATCCAATACTGAGGAAATTAAAAGAAGAGGAATATGTAACAACATATCTTGTTGATTCTGGAAATGGTCCTGCAAGAAAGTACTATAGCCTTACTGCAAAAGGAAGAGAAAGGCAAGAAAAAGAAAAGAAAGAGTGGGAAGAGTTTACTCTTGCCATACAAAGAATAATTATGGAGGAAAAAAATGACTAGAGAAGAATACTTATCTAAATTAGAGAGCAAGCTTAATAAATATTCTGATGATGTTAAAAGTGATATTATTTCTGATTATATAGAGCACTTTGAAGAGGGAAAGAGAGAGGGAAAGAGCGACGAAGAGATAATAGAGGAGCTTGGTGATATTGAAGAAATGATTCAGGAAATAGATGAAGAAAACAAAAGTAATTGGAAAGAAGAATCCCAAAAAGATGAGATTTCGAATTCTTCTTCCTTCTTCACATCTCATTTCTCATCATTAGTTGTAGATACTCCAGATTTAGACATTACTCTTATTCCATATAGTGGTGAAATTAAGGCAGATCTATTTGATAGTGATGATAACTATTATCTTGAATCACATGAAAATGGAGATGAACTTGTTCTCAAAGTAAAGACAGAAAGAAAAGGTGGTTTTTTCTCAATTTTACACTCTGGAGATGGAAGAATTGAGGTTAGGCTTCCTAATGGATTAAAACGAGTACGTGCTACGAGTAAAAGTGGTGATATTAGCTCAGAAAATCTTATTTGTGGCGAATTGAAGGCGAAAAGTGCTAGTGGCGATATTAAACTCAGAGATGTGAAAATTGAAAATGGGCTACTTAGTTCTGTAAGCGGAGATGTTTCTTTGAAATCTCTTAGCTTTTCTTCTCTAGTTCTTTCCTCTACAAGTGGTGATGTTGAATTAGAGAATGCAATCGGAAAAAGTATTGATGCTTCAACTGTCAGTGGTGATATAGAGGTAGAAGGGGAAATTGAAGAGACAAAGTTTACTTCTATTAGTGGTGATATCTCTCTAGACGCAAGCTCATCGTTAAAAGAATGCACAGCAAAGTCTACAAGTGGTGATGTTTCTATTGATTTATTTAACAGTAAAGGTGTATCAATCGAGACAAAGAGCACTTCTGGTCGTGTATATGTAAAAGGTGAAGGCGTCATTAGTGAGAGTAATAATTACTATACATACGGCAATCAGGAAGCAAAGATTTCAGCAACTACAATTAGTGGTGAAGTAGATATTTCAATCCGATAAAATTAGAGGGATAGGAAGGTCTTATCTCTCTTATTGCTACTGTAAACATGGAATTATTTTTTCTCTCATGGTAAAATCAAGAGAAAGGGGTCACTGATGGATGAGAAAATAATCACAAAAGAAGGGCAAGATGCACTTGAAAAGTACAATAAGTGTGTCATTAACAATCTTTATTATGATTACAGAAAAGATCCATGGTGGGGCTATAAAGTACGTTCTTTGACAGAGAGAGAGGAAAACTCTCTCTTTATCTATATTTTAGACGTTTCTGATATGGCTCACGATTTATCGGTTGTTGCTGATGACTTACTAGAAGAGTTTTCTTTTACGTTTAATAACATTTCTAGTGCATTGCAATGCAAAGATTTTCTCTATGCTATATCAACATCACCAATAATACGTCCAGAGCTTATAGATAGGAATAAAATCAAAGAGTGGGTATATGACCTTTCTTATCTAGAGAAGCTTTCTGTTGAGATAAGAAAGAAAAAGAGTGAGATACTATCGCTTTTTTCTCCTGAGATTCTCGCAATAGATAAGAGTTGCTTTAGAGGTGTCTATAATAAAACAATTGGTCGTAAAGAATATAAGAAAATAAAAAAGCAAATAGACTCTTATTACAGAAAAGATAGCAAACTAAGTGACGATGATCTCTTTTCTCTATCTTCTGATATGGTTTTCTATAGAAGAAAGCGAAAAGAATACAAAGAAAAAGAAACTCTTCTTAAGTTGATTAAAAATGATTATTACAACGGTTATAGAACAGATTGGAAGAGATATGCAGAAGAGCTAAGGCCACTAATTGAAAACATTAAAGAGAATGGGAGTGAATATGGTAAGCTACCTTTGTTTTCTCTTGATGAATGGGGAAAAACAAAAGAGCGACTCTATAATTACTATACATCTATATCTTCAATCCTAGATAGGTATTATGATAGCTACCTTTTGTACTCTTCTTTTTTTGATAAAAATGTAATAGACGAAGCCAAAGTGCCACTAGGAACTCTTGAAGAAAAAACGAGAGATGCCTATGAAAACAAAGAAAATAGAGGCAATTGGGAAAAAGCTATTTCTGTTATTAAAGAGTGTGAAAAAGAGGGTGTTTTAGATTTCCTTAATTCTGCTCTCGATAACTCGCTTAGCCCTGAAGAGATAATAACTTTATACTGTCAGCAAGAAAAAGAAGAGAAGAAAGACGAGAGTGCAGAAGAAGAAAAGAAGGAAGAGAAAAAAGGAGAACTTTTCCCTCTTTACCAATACATAGATATTAACCAAGAAGCTAATATTCTTGGTGTAACATCATTCTCTTCTCCTAATTTTAGTTCTTTAGTTGAGAAAATCTTAGCTACTGAAGCTCCAATTTATGAACGAGATTTAATGAAGAGCTTAGCTTTTTTAGGTGGAGAAGAGTACCTCACAAGAGAAACTATCGAAAGATATAAAGAGGCTATGAAAAAAAGCGAAGGCACATCCTTTACTCTTAAAAATGGCTTTGTCTATTCTGTCTGCCAAAGTAGTTTTCCTTTCAGGCGAACAGAGCTGTTGAGAGATTTTTCTCATATAGCACCAGAAGAGTTAGAGTCTGGTCTATTTAAACTTATCGAAACATATTCCCCTATAGAAAAATCTGATTTGTACAATAAGCTAGGCCAATACTGTGGCTATAGAGCTGTACTCAAATCACGTTATTTGGAGCTAGATAGGATCCTTCTTTTGCTTTCTGATAGAATCTCAATTGTTGGCGACACTATAAAGATAGGAGAATCAAAATGAAAAAGAAGTCTTTATTCTTAGTATTATTTATTCTTATTTTTTTATTCTCCTGTTCTTCTACTCAATATAGCAGAATTCATAAAGATATAGGCCCAGTTGAAAAAGATGATGTTTCTTCTCCTATTGTCGAAGTTTCTTTATCTGAAGAGAAAGATTCTAATATGGAGGAAGATTACTCAACTTTAACACCTCTCTATGAAAGTGGAATTCTTTATAGTAGAGATGAAGAAAAGTCTATTACAGAAATCCCAACTTTTGCTGAAAATAAAACTTATTCAAATGAAGAGGAAATTAAGAAAGAAGAAAAAGAAATTATCAGCACTGAGCCTTCAGAAGAGAAGGCGGAGTCATCATTTCCTTTCCCTATTGAATATTTGTATATTGCTCTTGTTTCTCTCTTCTTGATTGTTGTTATTGCTATTGTTTGCTCTTTAAGAAAAAAAACGAAGAAAACAAAGCATGTTGAGAAGAATGAAAACGAAGTAGAAGATTACAATCTTTACATAGATAAGCTCATTAACGAAGAAAAAGAGAAAGGCAATCTGTAGACAGACTATTAAAAGAAAGACACTTTCTTCAATTTTGTATTTTTTTATCTTTTGTCTTTCAATATGATGATTAATTTAGAAAAAATTAATAATATGTTTGTGTACCGAGAATTGGAAAGCAATTCTTGAGTCGTACAAGGAGAATTAAACATGGCTATCGATTTGAAAGCATATGGTATCACAGGTACCAAAGAAATCGTCTACAATCCTTCTTATGAGCAGCTCTTTGAAGAAGAGACAAAACCAAATCTTGAAGGATATGAGAAAGGACAGTTAACTGAACTTGGTGCTGTTAATGTTATGACAGGTATCTACACAGGTCGTTCACCTAAGGACAAGTTTATCGTTGTTGATGAGAATTCTAAGGATACAGTATGGTGGACAAGTGACGCTTACAAGAACGACAACCATCCTGCAACTAAGGAAGCTTGGGATGCTGTCAAGAAGATTGCTATCGACGAACTCTCAAATAAGAGACTCTTTGTTGTCGATGCATTCTGTGGTGCTAACAAAGATACAAGAATGGCTATTCGTTTCATCGTTGAAGTTGCTTGGCAGGCTCACTTCGTAAAGAATATGTTCATTAAGCCAACAGAAGAAGAGCTTAAGAATTTCAAGCCAGACTTTGTTGTTTACAACGCATCTAAAGCAAAGGTTGAGAACTACAAGGAACTTGGTCTTAACAGTGAGACAGCAGTTGTTTTCAACATCACATCACGTGAACAGGTTATTATTAACACATGGTATGGTGGAGAGATGAAGAAGGGTATGTTCTCTATGATGAACTACTACCTCCCACTTAAGGGTATTGCTAGCATGCACTGTTCAGCAAATACAGATATGAATGGTGAAAATACAGCTATCTTCTTCGGTCTTTCTGGAACAGGTAAGACAACTCTTTCTACAGATCCAAAGAGACTCTTAATCGGTGATGATGAACACGGTTGGGATGACAATGGTGTCTTCAACTTCGAAGGTGGTTGTTATGCTAAGGTTATTAACCTCGATAAGGAAAGCGAACCAGACATCTACAACGCTATCAGAAGAGATGCCCTCTTAGAGAACGTTACAGTTGATGCTAATGGAAAGATTGACTTTGCAGATAAGTCTGTCACAGAGAATACTCGTGTATCTTATCCAATTGATCATATTGAAAAGATTGTTAGACCTATCTCTGCTGCTCCAGCTGCAAAGAATGTTATCTTCCTTTCTGCTGATGCATTTGGTGTTCTTCCTCCAGTATCTGTACTTACACCAGAGCAGACAAAGTATTACTTCCTCTCTGGCTTCACAGCTAAGCTTGCTGGTACAGAAAGAGGTATTACAGAACCAACTCCAACATTCTCAGCTTGCTTCGGCCAGGCATTCTTAGAGCTCCCTCCAACAAAGTACGCAGAAGAGCTTGTTAAGAAGATGGAAAAGAGTGGTGCAAAGGCATATCTTGTTAACACAGGATGGAATGGAACAGGAAAGAGAATCTCTATTAAGGATACAAGAGGTATTATCGACGCAATTCTCAATGGTGACATCCTCTCTGCTCCTACAAAGAAGATTCCTTACTTCAACTTTGAAGTTCCAACAGCTCTTCCAGGAGTTGATCCAGCTATTCTTGATCCAAGAGATACATATAAGAATGCTGATGAATGGACAGCTAAGGCTAAGGATCTTGCTCAGCGCTTCATCAAGAACTTTGCTAAGTACGAAGGTAGTGCAGAAGGAAAGGCTCTTGTTGCTGCAGGTCCTCAGCTCTAATCAATTACTTAGAGTAATTACAGCCTCAGAAATGGGGCTGTTTTATTTTTAGGTAGTTGCAACTAACTCTCTGTTGAATTATTATTCTCTTATCTTGGAGGACAGATATGGTCGAGACTATTGTAAATATTGACGGCATGATGTGCTCAATGTGCACAAGTCATGTCAACGATGCTATTCGTCGTGCTTTTCCTGTAAAAAAAGTTAATGCAACACTGAAGAATAATGGTGAAACAACAATAATAAGTGAAGAGGAAATTGACAGAAAAAAGCTAGAAGAAGAACTTGGAAAGTTAGGTTATAGAGTGACAGGTTTTTCTTCTCATCCTTATGAAAAGAAAAAGGGGCTTTTTGGTTTCTTTAAATAAATGTAAGTATCTCTACTATTTTCGGTAGCGATATTTTCATGTGTAAAATTCTAGAAAGCGGTGTTTTTTAATACCAATAGCTTTCATTTTTTATAATAAATAGTATTGTCATCATAGAATGATAAAGGGGAGTAATAGTAAACTTGATTACTCTTTTTTTGTTGTTACTGAGTAATAAAACTAGGTATTAGATGAGGTTCCATTTATAAATGATAGCAGTGTATCTTCAAGGATTATCTCTAGGCCTTGCCTATGTTGCTCCAATTGGTATGCAGAACTTGTTTGTTATTAATAGTGCAATGAATCAAAAAATAGGACGAGCATTATTAACGGCTCTAGTCGTTGTTTTCTGGGATATTTCTCTTGCATTAGCCTGTTTCTTTGGGGCAGGGGCACTAATTCAAACTTTGCCATGGCTAGAGAAAATCATCATAGGCGTAGGTGGATTATTAGTTATCTATATCGGAGTCGGGCTTATACGGGCTAAAGCAACTTTAAGTGATGAGAAAAAGCTTGAGACAAATCAACCACTATGGAAAGATTTTGGTTCTGCCTTTATAGTAACATGGTTAAATCCCCAAGCATTGATAGATGGAACTTTAATGCTGGGTGCTTTTCGTGCTTCGCTAGAAACAAGCAGCGAACCATATTTTATTTTAGGTTTTGCGTCTGCTAGTTTTATTTGGTTTAACGCTCTTGCAATTCTTGTTAATTTATTGGGGAGCAAAATCAACAGTAAAGTTCTTACTTGGATGAATCGTATCTGTGGTGTAGTAATTGTTCTTTACGGCCTTAAGCTGCTTGTTAATTTGTTACAAATATTTATTAAGTAATATAAGCAATATCTTTATTTTAAAAGTTATTAATACTTATATTATATGAAATAATTAAATAAATATTTAAATATCTTTTTTAAAAGTGCTTGCTTTTGTTTCTTTTTATTAA
>DHMZ01000134.1 GCA_002406055.1 Spirochaetales bacterium UBA4629 | reverse complement strand
TAACCCATTTGAAAGCAATCTCGAATTTCAACTTAAAGCAAAGGAAGAAAGTGCATCTACTGAAAATAACATCCATTCATTAATTGGTTATTTTACACCTGCTGCGTCAACAGGAGGAGAACTTGAGAAAAAATGGGAGAAAACTAATTGCCAAATTTATCTTGTAAAAGGCAACATGCCTGGAAACTCTTTTCAACAATCTTTAAACGAAGTTTTTGCATCAGCAATCCATAGACTACAAGGCTTTAAAAACTATGTCGAATATCAATTGGTGAATATAAAAAAAAATACTACGGGATGTAAATGTGAATGCTTCACAAGTGAAAATGTAGAGTTTATCCCAGCATGGGAGCTTTTCTCAAAATACAAGAAACCAAGCAATCAAGATGCATACCTGTTTTATATTGCCTGTATGGAAAAAGAAGGCATTAATGAGACTAAGGCAAAAGAGTTTCTTGATTACCAAACCACAATTGACTTTCTCATAACAAATATAGATTGTCATTTAAACAACTTCGGAATACTCAGAGATAGCAATACGCTAAAGACTATAGGCCCTGCCCCTATATATGACTCAGGAAACAGCATGCTATATAAGAATTACTTAGAGAGCACACCATTAGATTTTATGTCTCTGAAGGTTAATGCTCTATGTAAGAGTGAATCCTTGTTAATTTCAAAAGTTTCCGATTTTAAGAACATAGATTTTAGCAAACTGCCTACAAAAGAAAATGTTAAAGACTTTTATAAAAAAGATGTGACCTTGAGTTATAATCTAGAAAGAATGGCAGATACTTTTGAATACAAGAAAAACATTATTAGAATCCTATCTAATGGAGTGCCATACAAAACTGTTGAGTCAGAAATAAAGCATCTTATCTCAAAAAATGAAAGCAATAATTCAACAAATGCTATTAATCAAATCATAGAGAAAAATGGAATTGAGTCCTTCCTACACTCTTTAGAAGAGAGCGAGATAAGATAAAAAAGAAGGTGTTGCCTTCTCAATAAGCTTGCAACACCAACATTTTAAGGTGTCGATCGGATTCGAACCGATGATATAACGGTTTTGCAGACCGTCCCCTTCGACCGCTCGGGCACAACACCATAACGAATGAACTTTACTCCACACTACGACTTTTAGTCAATAGCAAAGCAAACAAAGCTTTCTGACCATCTTTTAAAAGACGGCCAGAAAAGAAAAGAGACAAGACTTTCGTCTTGGTAGGCTTAAGAACAAACTGCGTTATTTAAATAAAGTAGCATATTAACTCTTGTCTATAGTTTTATCGCTGTCTCCCTGTCTTTAAACAACCATTAATACAACACGACCTAGCTAATAACCTTCTCTTTCAGCTTGCATTTTACTCTCGCCTTTCTTTTACCCCACGACCTTATTGTTAATTCTTGATGTGTAATTGTCAACCTCGAATTGACAGATAGACTTGCTCTAGCTACTCTTTAATCATGAAAAAAGCATTAATTCTCATTCTGATTGTGCTCTGTGCGCTATCATCATTATCAGCAGCTAGGGAATTTATTACCCTTGCGATGAGCTCTTCATACAACACAGCTTCAAATAATTTTGGACTTGGATTCTTCTCTCAATATCAACTAGGTGCATCGATTACAGACAAAACATCTATTGGCTTTGGCACATACGTTGATTGCGACTTTGCACTTCTTCCACTCGCAAAAGATCCCAATTATATAACATTCTTATCTGTCGGAATTGGTCCATCTGTCTCAACAGATATTTCTGATATTACTACGTTCACAGCTATTTTAGGACCACAGGTTGATTGCAATACTGCAAAATCTGATTATTATTATCCTGACAGAATAGGATTTGGCGTTGGAACAACTTTAGCTCTCTCACTCATTCCTAAATCAGAAAGACAGAGCAAAGTACAAATCGGATTCACAACTGGACTTAATGGCTTTATGACATTCCTAGAAGACACAAAAACCCCAACCTTCGGAGCAAGACTCTTCTTCGGTTTCTCTGTTATCCAACCATTTTTTGGTGTCTACTATCCAGACATCTATGATGCTGTGATAGATTCTGCATACAGATATTAATTATCGTTGTCACTGTTTAGGCTCTTGAAGAATATCTTCTTCGAGAGTTTTTTTATTGCCTTAAAGGAACTATCTAAACGAATTAAGGATGTTGTCTTTGTTCTCTTTAGTAATAGGCCATCACTTCTGACCTCTGTTGAATAGAAGCCTAAAGACGCTATCTTTACTGAATCAACTGAAGTATAACTATTAGCTATATAGAGCACCCGTGTTTCACCACTCTGGAGAACAAAGTTCTCATTTCCTCTCTCACCAGAAGCAAAGCCAAGAGATAAAGACCTTATTTGAGGAGTTGCACCATCAAAGAGAGCCCAAGGTGAGTCCATACGACCATACCAATTTTCACCAATCGTGCAAAAAGGAAAACTATATTCATTCTCGCTCTCTTTTTTAGGAGTAAATACAAAGAAACCCATTTGGTCTTCGGGATTAATGGCACCAACCCAAGAAAGAGATGAAGGCTCAACATCACCCATTATATAGTCATATGTTCCAGTTGGAGATGGAACAACAGAGGCATCAGCGTAGCCTCCTTTAAGAAGAGGTGCTTTCTTCAAGTCGTCGAATCTTACCTTTGGAACAAATCTATTTACTCCAGATTCTCTATACGTAAGAGGATAAACAGAGAAATTGCTAGCATTCGTACTTATGTTTGTTCCCCTTTCAACTAAAGGAGAAGAGAGCATGGAAACCCATTTAGCACTACCCTTTATTGAGTTTTCGCCATAATTGTTGATGCTAAGAGCTGTATAAATAACATCTTCACCAGGAAGGATTAAATCTACTCGGCCTATCTTGTATTTATTATTCTCAGCGCGAGACTTCATCTCACTGTATTGCCATACACCACCAAACTCATCCTCTGTGCCATAGCGCCTGAGAGTCCAATAGGTATTTGAAGTATTAATTACATCATCACTGTTGGATGGAAAGTTGAAATATGCACCACCTGCTTGATATAGTCCTTGGTTCATTCTCCACCACTGACCATTATCATCAGACATTACACCACTTCCAGTTCCCCTAAAATATGGTAATGCCAAAGAAGATGTGCGAGCGCCATTAATATTACGAACGCTCATCTCAAGTATAATCTCTCCTTGGTCCTCAATAAGGGCAGAAAAGCTTTCATTCGACATATAGGTTGCATATCTTCCCTCCCAAAGGGAGAGTCTTCTTATATCCATACAAATATATTAACACAGAAAATATAAAAAAGGTTACTTATCACTCAGCAATGACAAATTGCTTTCTTTGACTTATTATAAAATCACGGAGATAAAAATGATTGCAGAAAAAAATGGTGTATTCTTTATAGAAACAGAAAATACTTCTTACGTCTTCAGTGTCCAAGAAACTGGCTATGCTGAACATATCTATTACGGAAGAAAACTAAGAAATATCGAAGAATCTCTTTCTGCAATAAGAGAAAAACACCTAAAAGCTCCCAAAATGAGTACCCTCGCTTCAAGCCAATTCAGTGAATACACTCTAAATGATTCCCTTTTAGAGTTTTCATTTGAAAGTAGAGGCGATTACAAAACACCACTTGTTGCCTTATCTTGGGGAGAAAGAGGAGACAGAAGTATTAACTTCGTCTATTCTTCTCACTCAATTTCAAGTGGAATAGTTCGCTTTAAGGGACCCAAAATGCCTCAAGCAATCGCAACTGAAGAAGAAGCAGAAACACTTAAGGTAGAATATGAAGATAAGAGTAGAAGCATAAAGTTAATAACCTATTACACCGCTTTTTATCATAGTGATGTAATAACACGCAGAGTTGAGATAGTTAATAATTCAAACGTTCCTCTAAAGGTTCGTTCGCTATACTCTCTCCAGCTAGATTTAAGAGCAACAAAAACAAAAGTAACTTCTTTTTCTGGTCCTTGGGGAAGAGAAAAAGTTGAGAGAACAAGAGAGCTAGATGAGGGAGGTTTTTTTGTCGAATCTCGTGCAATTATGAGCGGAGAAGCAGACTCAACAGTAATTGTCGAGGATGGCTCTAATACCTATGCTGTTGGTCTACTCTACTCTGGAGCATTCAGAACTAGCCTCTATCAAACAACCGAAGGCATAACACATATTACTACGGGTATTAATCCTGCCCTTTTTAGCTGGAAGCTTGAAAGCAAAGAAGCATTTGAGTCGCCGGAAGCTATTCTCACATACTCTGAAAATGGAAAAGAAGGAGTTGGAATAAGACTAAGAAGATTCACAGAGGAACATATAAGACGAGGAAAGTGGAAGAATAGGATGAAGCCACTTGTACTCAATACTTGGGATTCTTTAGGTTTTGATCCAGATGAAAGTGATGTCCTTAAAATGGCAAAAGAAGCTAAAAGCTTAGGCCTAGAGGCTATTTGCATCGATGATGGATGGTTCGGCTCTCGAGATGATAACACTACAAGCCTCGGTGATTGGTATGCAGACACACGACACTTTCCTTCTGGAATAAAAGACCTAGCAAATGAAGTCCACTACTTAGGCTTGATGTTTGGATTGTGGTTCGAAATGGAAGGACTAAGTGAAAGAAGCATGCTCTATAAAACCCATCCAGATTGGGTTATAGGACGAAATAATGCAGATTGTGCAATTGGAAATAATCAGCAATTATTAGATATTACTCGCACTGATGTTCAAGAATGGGTTATTGCTACCCTTTCTAGAATTATTGAATCGGCAAATATTGATTATATAAGATGGAGCATATCGCGCTTCCAGGGTGATATGTGGTCAAATGTTGGAAAGGACAATATCGACAGCTTTGCCCATAGATATGTTCTTGGCTTATATCATATTCTCGATACAATAACTAAGAGCTACCCTAATCTCTATATTGAGATGACAGCACGCGGAGCAATGCGTTTTGATTACGGAATGCTTAGTTATGCATCATCTATTCTTTCAACAGAATGCAGTGATTGTCTAATGAGTCAAAAAACTATTGAAAGCGAAGCTCTTATTTATCCACTCTCTGTAATGAGCAGAGTCCTTTCATCTAATCCAGATAAATATACTTCTAGATCTATAGAAGGAGAGACAAAGTTTAACTCTTCAATTTTTGGAGTCCTTGAGTACTCAATAAATCCATTAGAACTTTCTAAAATAGACAGTTTTATTCTTAAGCAGCAAATCGATTTCTATAAGGCTTATAGACCACTTCTACAATATGGAACATTTAAAAAAGTAGAAGATAATGAAGAGAAGACTATTTGGAGTGTATCTAATGGTGATAGTTCTGTAATCATATTGCTTTACTATCTAAAGAAATCAAACATAAATACAAGTGCAGAAAAATTATATGTAGAATGCGCAAATGAAAACTATGATTACTCATTCATGGCAAGAAACCATTTGCAAAATAAGATTGATCTTGTACTAAAACCTCAAGAAATTGAATGCTACAATGCCTCTGGAGATGCTCTTAAATGGGCGGGAATATCATTATCTGACAACATAAGTGGAAATGGTTGGGAAGATGGCATGAGGACACTACAAGATAACAACTCACGACTCTACATTATTAAAAGAAAAGAGGAAAACAAGTGAACAAAATAGTAGTAGCAGGAGGTGGCGTTTTTGGTACTGCATGTGCAGAGCGTCTAACCTGGAATAAAGAAAATAAGGTAATTATTCATACTATCGAGGAAGATGTCTTTAATGATATAAACAATAACCACCAAAACACCAAGTATTTCCCGACAAAGTTTTTGTCACAAAAGCTAAGTGCAACTATGGATGATTCTGTTTTTAGAGATGCTGACGTAATACTTTTGGTTCTTCCATCTAAGGTTATTGTTCCTTTTTCAGAAAGAATAGCAAAAAATGTTAAGAATAACCCACTCATTATTAACCTCGCAAAAGGAATGAGCGAAGAAGGTGCATTCATTACAGAAGATATCCCATTTGAAAGAAGAGCTAGCATGAAAGGTCCTTCCTTTGCAATTGAAACAATGAATGGCTTCCCTACCTCCTTTACATTCGGTGGAAGGTATGAAGACTATGAGTACTTTAAAAACAACGTATTGCCTTACACTGGCTTTACTCTTGACTGGACTAGTGACACACGATCTGTTGAACTCTGTTCAATACTAAAAAATATGTATGCAATAGCAATAGGACTGGTTTCTGGAAAGTATGGCTCGCCAAATGTAGATTTTCTTGTTTACACAAAAGCAGTAAGGGAAATGAGAGCCCTTCTAAATCTCTATTCTTGCGATGAAGATACCATTTTCTGCTATTGCGGACTTGGTGACTTAGGACTAACAGCTCTTAATGATTTATCACGCAATAGAACATTTGGCATGCTAATAGGTAAAGGCTTTTTGTTCAATGAAGAGAAAAACGCAGCAACGGTAATAGAAGGAAAAAGAACAATTGACCTCATTGCCAAGAAAGTTATGAATGAAGGACTCGAGTCTGATTTCCCATTAGTTATGAGCCTCTACAAACTACTATACAAAGATGGAAAATTAAATGATTATTTCTTATCTGTATTGGAGTAAATTGTGGACAAAATAAAGAGAAGAGAGAATCTTCAGTCGCTCTTAGTTCTAGCTTTTCCTATTGTATTAGAAGAAATTCTTTCGACTCTATTGCAATATGTTGATACAGCTATGGTTGGACGCCTTGGTGCAAGAGCAACGGCATCAGTAAGCTTAACAAGTACTGTGAACTGGCTTATTTATTCGTTTTTTTCTTCATTCGCAATTGCTCTTGGAGCAATCATCAGCAAAGCTCTCGGAGAAAAGAATTATAAGAGAATAAAAGAAGCCTCAACTCTTAGTTTCTCTCTTTCTATAGTACTGGGCTTAATTATTTGCCTTCTAGCTACAACACTTAGTCCCTTCATTCCTAAATGGATGAATGCTTCAGTTGATATACAGAAAGATGCATCATCATATTTCTTTATCATCTCATTAGCTATTCCTTTTAGAGCCTTTATTATTCTTGCCTCCTCTGCAATGAGAGCAATAAAGAACTCTAAAACTCCTATGTATATTAACTTAAGTGCAAATATACTTAATATTGGTTTAAACTACTTGTTAATTTATACAGCATCTTTAGGAGTTAAAGGTGCAGCTTTAGCGACCTTAATATCATATGCTTTAGCTTCTGTTGTCATAGCAATTATTTGGAAGAAAATGAAACTGATCAGCTATGAAAAGAACTATCTAAAACCAGATAAAGCACTTGTAAAAGAGACCTTCACAATAGCCTTACCTGCAGTCGCAACAAATGCAACAAGCTGTTTGGGCCACATCGTCTTTGCATCTCTTGTTTCCTCAATGGGAACTATTATATTTGCAGCACACTCTATAGCACTATCTGCCGAAACAATATTCTATGTACCAGGCTATGGCTTAAGAGGTGCCACCTCAACGCTTATTGGAGTATCTGTAGGCGAAAAAGATGAAGATAAGTTTAAGGTTATCGAAAGACAATCTATGATACTTACTATCCTCATGATGAGCTTCACTGGACTCCTTTTATTCCTATTTGCTCGTCCTATAATGGGCTTCTTTACTCCTGATGAAGAAGTAATAAGAGAAGGAGCATCAATACTAAAGCTAATAGCATTCACTGAACCACTTTTTGGACTAATGATAGTATCAGAAGGAATCTATTATGGCCTTGGAGAGACAAAATACACATTCTATATCGAAACCATTGGCGCATGGGGAATAAGAATCCTCTTTTCTTTGATTGCCATTAAGGTATTTAATGTAAATCTTTTTGGGGTTTGGATTTGTATGGCTTTAGATAATTCATTCAGGGCCTTAGGACTTGCTATTCCTCTATTTATGAAAAGAGGTAACAAACTATTTAAGAAGAGAACAGAATATTAAGCCGTGTGAACTACTCTAGCTTTTGTTATCCTTAGAAATTTAAGGCTCTTTCTTTAATCACTACTATTTCTGATAGTTTGTTGTGTTTCTATTTTATTCCACCACTTATAGAGCTAGCTTAATTCTTGCTCACGATATGTTAAACTAACCCATCCACCAGAAAAAAACCGATTGCGTCGTAGAATAGTATTCTGTTCCATCATTTTAATATGATGGGCTCCTCTTATTATGGTCCAATTCTTTCTCACATATCCTCAATGCTAAGTCCAATCAACTCAGTTCTGAATTCGGGTATATTTTTTTGAAGATTTCAGTCTTATAAGCAAGTTTCTCTGAGTTATATTTGGCTTTATTCCTCTTAACTTCATAAAGTGTACAACTCTTTTCAAAAGAATCTATTGAAACTATATCTATTTCATTCTGACCTTTGCTATCCCACCAAGGTCCAAGCATTGAGAATCCACCTTTTTCTTTAAGGAGTTCTGTAAAATACATTTCTAGTGTTTTTCCTGTAAAAGTATTGTAATCTCTATTAACAATATCACGAAGTCTATCAAATTGTTCAAGCTCAATTAAATTCTGATTTGGATAAACAAATCTGAAATAGAACCTCATATTGGCATCTATTATTTCCCAGTGAGCTCTTCTGCTTTCTTTTGGTGCAAAGAGTGGCTTATTCTTTCTAATCACACAGAACAAATTCTCTAGCTTCTCAATGTAAGCACCTGTGTTCTTTTTTATCACCGAATCTATTTCACTTTGCGTTGTAAATCCTTCTGCAATAAGCCCAAGGATCGAGAAATAAATAGTATAATCCTTTCCTATTTCTGATACTAAAATATCCTTTGTATCACTTAGAAATGGCGAATATGGCTCTGTTGCAGCCTTAATCATCTCTTCTTTTGTATATGCGCCACCATCTAGCAAAAGAGAAAGATAGCGAGGAACCCCACCTGTTAACATATATAGGCATAGTAAATCTTCATTGGAATAATCAGGATAATAGTCCTCAAAAATTTCTTTTATAGTAGAAGGAGGGAAAGGCTTAAGAACAAGTTTTGCTGTGCTTCTTCCAAATAAAGGCTCTTTTGAATCTTCAAATATCTTAACCATCATTGAGAAAATAGAACCTGATACAATCAGATTCAGCTTGGAGTTATTCTTGTAATTATCCCAAAGATTCTGCAAATCAGAAAAGAAAGCCTCATTGATTTTTTACAAATCCTGAAACTCATCAATTACTAAAGTAAAATGGTTGTCCAATGAGAAAACAAAGATTTCGTTAAATAAGTCTTTGAGATTATCAATCCTGCCAGAGATCCTTAATCCTAAATCAGAAAGCAAACTCTCTTGCCACATTGACGCAAGTACAGGCTCTGCAATCTTAGTAGTAAATAGATAACAAGACATATCGCTTTGTTTCATGATCTGCCTAGCAAGTTCTGTCTTACCTATCCCTCGTCTACCCATTAATAGAGTAAATGTAGCACTAGTTCTAGATTGCCTTTCCATTTTCTTCAAGAGAACTAATTCTCTCACTCGACCATAAAATCTCTTCATGCAATTATTTTAATGTTCATTAAATTAACGGCCAATAAAAAATAATTAAGTAGTGTTTAGATTTTTCTTCCTTCTTGCTTAATTCTCGAAATGAACATCGATACTTTTTCTTGAATCTATAACAAATTTATATTACTTCTCCCTTGCAGTAAAAGAAAGATAATTGAAATAAGATATTTTTGCAAAATGTATGATTACTTAGCTTTTGACTTAAATAATAGGCTACCCACCTTAAGCAAGTAGCCCATTAACTCTGATTTATTTTTCTTCTTATTTTAGTGTAAATGAAATACTTACAGTTGCGGAAACAGTTAAATCACCACTGTAGTATGTAGTAGAAGCATAATCTGAGGAAGAAGCTTCTGCCACCATAAGTTTACTATTAGCATATGTAGGATAAGAGTAGCTAACACTTCCCTCTGTTATTGAAACGACATCGCCAACTTCTTTGTTTACACCTCTAGCATAATCTTCAGCTTTTTTAAGTGCATTTCTACTAGCTTCTTCTCTTGCAGTCATTAAAGCTTCAGAAGTATCACTCTTGGAATAAGAGATGCTAGAGATAGAAATTCCATCTAAGACGCTAAGTCTATCATAGACTTTTCCAACTCTATCTAGACCATTCTTAAGGTTTATAGTTAGTTTCTGTGTTGCTCTCTGGCCTTTTATAACCCTACTGCCATCAACCCATTCATAATAAGGATCAATGTTCATATATTCTGTCCTTATCTCATCATCTGAAATACCAAACTCATCTTTAAGAATTGAAATAGCTTTTTCAATCATCAAAGAGGAATTATTTCTTGCCTCTTCTGTTGTAGAAGCTGTATTCTCTGCAGTAATAGAGAAAGAAGCTGTATCTGCCTCAACACTTATAGTCGCAGAAGCACTAACTAAGACGTAAGCATCGTTTACTTCAGCCTTTGTCATACAGCTCGTAAGACATAGCATGAATGATAAAACTACAAGAACTAAACTAATTACCTTTTTCATATTTTTCTCCTCAATTCAGGGCAAGACTCTGCTTTCCTCATATAAACAAAGAGCGCTGCCATCATAATTCCATTAGAATATGGACCTGTGCCCATCTCTCTAATCACAGTTTCAACAGGAACTTCAACAACCTCAATTTCTTCATTCTCATCAAGGTTTTGAGTGCTAACCTTTTTCAGATTGCGAGCGAGGAAGAATGACTGTTCATTGGTCATAAAAGCAGGATTAGGATTAAAACTTGCGATTTCCTCTAGTTCTCCAACAAGTCCGGTTTCCTCTAATAATTCCCTTTTTGCAGCATCTTCTTTACTTTCGCCTTCTTCTATTAAACCAGCAGGAAACTCCCTCGTTACAGTCTCTGAACCATGTCTGAACTGATTCTCCATAATAAACACCAAAACTCCATCTTCTCTCCTCTTTATTGGAATTATAGAGACCCATGATGGAAGACTTAATGTTACAAAATCACCACTTTTACCATCTTCAGATACTCGAGAAGATACATCAACAGATAGAATTGGTGAGGAGAAAACTCTTTTTTTCTCTTTAGTTATCCATTTATTAATCATTTATTCTTCTTTGAAGGACAATCTAAATGACATGATGAACAAGAAGAAGGAGAACAACCTTCTTTAGGTAAATTCATTTCTCGTGCTGTTGTACATGCATCTGTTTTCTCCAGTTTTATTGCAATGTCCATCAATGCTTTTGCACTAGCATGAGCTTCTTCTTTGACCCACTCTTCTCCCTTGTCTTCGCTCTCCATCAAGTCTACTTCCATAGGAACAGCACCAAGGAATGGAACATTCATTTCCAGGCACATGTTCTTTCCACCGTTTTTACCAAAGATTGGAATCTCAAAACCACAGTTAGGACACTTGAGTCCAGACATATTCTCAATAACTCCAATAATTGGGATATTGCATTTGCGTGCGAAAGTAACAGATCTTCTAGAATCTAGAATAGCTACGCTTTGTGGTGTTGTTACAATAATAGCGCCTGTAAGAGAGTCTATAGATTGAACAACTGTGAGTTGCTCATCTCCTGTTCCAGGAGGAGTATCTATAATTAAATAGTCCAAGTCACCCCACTCAGTATCACCAAGAAATTGTCTTATGACACCCATCTTCATTGCGCCACGCCAAATGATAGCATCATCTGGGTCTGGAAGAGCAAAAGCTAAGGACATTACCTTAATTCCATTTTTGGCTTCAACAGGAATTAACGTAGTTCCATCTGGGCTTGAAAGAGAACTATCTGTGCACCCCAACATCTTAGCAACATTAGGACCATGAATATCTGCATCTAGAATGCCAACCTTACATCCCATTTCAGAGAGTGCAAAGGCAAGGTTTACACTTACAGTTGTCTTACCAACTCCACCTTTACCAGACATTACAACTATTTTTCGCTTTATACGTGCCATCCTAGATTCAATTTTTTCACTTTGAATCTCATATTCACTTTTTTGTGTTTTTTCCATTTTTTATCTCCAAATAAAATATAGCCAATAAAAATAAAAGAACAAGTGTTTAAATTTTGTAAAATTAATCCATCTAGAAAAATTGAAAACAAGGCGAACTGTTGAAACATTATTTATTTCTTTGGTAGAATCAAATAAAACTTTAATTCCACTTTAGGAGAGGACATAAATGTTGGCATTATTAACTAATTTGCCTAGCGCCTACTTAGCAGCACAGCTAAGAGATGGTGTTATTTTAATGCTCTTAGGCATGATTGTTGTCTTCTTTTTCCTTACAATTTTGATTTACTCAATCAAAACAATGTCAAAAATTGTCGGAAAGAATGCACCAGTTGAGGAACCGAAGAGAAAGGTTGCTACTAAACCTGCAACAGTAGAACAAAATGATGACGCAAAGATTGCAGTAGCTATCGCAGCTAGTGTAGACAAAGGAAGATGATTATGGGTCAGAAAAAAATTAATTTTATGTGTACAGCATTCAGAGACGGCTTCCAGTCAGTCTTTGGTGCAAGAGTATTTACAAAAGATTTTATGCCAGCTGTTGCTGCAGCTAGAGAAGCTGGAATTCAGCACTTCGAAGCTGGTGGTGGTGCAAGATTCCAGGCACTTTATTTCTATACAAATGAAGATGCTTTCCAGATGATGGATGAATTTAGAAAGGTTGCTGGACCAGACGCAAATCTTCAGACTCTCGCTCGTGGTGTCAACGTTGTTGGTCTCGATTCTCAGCCAAGAGATATGATTAAGCTCCATGCTAAGCTATTTAAGAAGCACGGCATGACAACAATTAGAAACTTCGATGCTCTTAACGATGTAAACAACCTTATCGATAGTGGAAATGCTATTCATGATGCAGGTTTAAAACACGAAATAACAATAACAATGATGTCTCTTCCAGAAGGAATTAAGGGTGCACATACTCCTGATTTCTATGAAAGAATCCTTAAAGAAATTCTTGCAGCAAAGATTCCTTTTGATTCTCTCTGCTTCAAGGATGCTTCAGGAACATCTACTCCTCACAATGTTTATGAGACAATCAAGAGAGCAAGAAAGCTTGTTGGCCCAAACATGAACATTGTTTTCCACTCACATGAAACAGCTGGTGTTTCAATTCAGCAGTACATGGCAGCTATCGAAGCAGGTGCAAGCCAACTCGACTTATCTATGTCTCCTGTTTCAGGTGGAACATGTCAGCCAGATATCATCACAATGTGGCATGCTTTAAGAGGCACTGATTACACACTCGATATCGATATCGAAAAAGTAAGAAAGGCAGAAAGAGTATTCGAAGACTGTATGTCTGATTACTTCTTACCTCCAGAAGCAACAAAAGTTAACCCTGAAATTCCATTCTTCCCACTTCCAGGTGGTGCTTTAACAGCTAATACTCAGATGCTCAGAGATAACAACCTTATGGATAAGTATCCTCAGATTGTTGAAGCAATGGGCGAAACAGTTGCTAAGGGTGGATTTGGTACATCTGTTACACCTGTTAGCCAGTTCTACTTCCAGCAGGCATTTAACAACGTAATGTTCGGACCTTGGAAGAAGTTTGCTGAAGGTTACGGAAAGATGGTTCTTGGCTATTTTGGAAAGACTCCAGTTGCTCCAGACCCAGAAGTTGTAAAGCTCGCTTCAGAGCAACTCCACTTAGAGCCAACAACAGAAAAGGTTGTAGATATCAACGATAGAGATCCAAAGAAAGGTATTGCAGCTGCTACTGAGATGCTCAAGGAAAACAACCTTCCTATCACAGATGAAAATATCTTCATCGCTGGTGCATGTAAGGAAAAGGGTATCCTCTATCTTACAGGAAAGGCTAAAGTTAACGGCGTTAGACTTAAGAGTCAGATGGCTCAGCCTGAAGCAAAGAAAGAAGAGACAAAGAAGAACGACAAGCATGAATACACAGTTACAGTTGGTGGAAAGGCTTATGGCGTCAAGATTGATGGAAACAAGGCTTACGTTAACGGTGCAGAATACCCACTCAATGTTGAAGACGGCATAAAGGCTACAGCTTCTGCAACAAAGAAGGTTGTAAAGACTGTTGGGTCAACAGAAGTCGTTGCTCCAATGCCTGGCTTAGTACTTCGTTTCGAAGTTAAGGTTGGCGATACAGTTAAGAAAGACCAGGTTCTCTGTGTCATGGAAGCTATGAAGATGGAAAATGAGATTTATGCTCCATGTGATGGTGTTATCTCATCTATCTCTGCTTCTCAGGGCGACCAGCTCCAGTCTGGCGACTTAATTATGGCTATTGGTGGAACAGTTACAGAAGAAGTTGTTGAAGAAACAACATCTGCTCCAACTGAAGCTCCTGCAGCAGCACCAAGCACAAATGGTTCAGCAACAGAAGTTGTTGCTCCAATGCCTGGCCTAGCACTTCGCTTCGAAGTTAAGGTTGGAGATAAGGTCAAGAAAGACCAAGTTCTCTGTGTTATGGAAGCTATGAAGATGGAGAATGAAATCTTCTCTCCATGTGATGGCACTGTCGCATCTATTTCTGTAAATCAGGGCGATCAGCTTCAGTCTGGTGACTTGATTATGGTTATTGCATAAGGAAAACGATTATGCACGATATTTTAAATGGTTTTACCCAGCTATGGTACTCTACAGGTATCTATGGCTTTCTAACAGAAGAAAAAGGTTGGGGAATGGCAGTCATGATTCTCGTTGGCTTCCTTCTCTTATACCTAGCAATTAAAAAAGGTTTTGAACCACTACTCTTAGTTCCAATTGGAATGGGTTGTATCTTATCAAACATCCCTCTTGCTTATATTGCAGGTGTTGATCCAAATAGTAGCTTTGCTGCAACTGGATTCATCAAGATTTTGTATGATGCAGGTATTGAATCTGGACTCTTCCCAGTTCTTATCTTCATGGGTGTTGGTGCAATGACAGACTTTGGTCCACTTATTGCTAACCCAAAGACACTTCTTCTTGGTGCAGCTGCACAGTTTGGTATCTTCATGGCATTAATCGGTGCTGTTCTTCTTGCATATATTCCAGGAATTAACTTCACACTTAATGTTGCTTCTTCAATTGGTATTATTGGAGGTGCTGATGGTCCTACCGCAATCTACGTAACAAGTAGACTTGCACCAAGCTATCTTGGTTCTATTGCTGTTGCTGCTTATTCATATATGGCGCTTGTTCCTGTTATCCAGCCACCTATCATGAAGATGTTAACAACAGAGAATGAAAGAAAGATTAGAATGGCTCAGCTTCGCCCAGTATCAAAGACAGAGAAGATTATCTTCCCTATCCTTGTTATTACTCTCTGTGGTATTCTACTTCCTTCTGCAGTTCCACTCATGGGTGCCCTCATGTTTGGTAACCTTGCAAAAGAATGTGGAGTTCTTGGCCGTCTTGCTGACACAATGCAGAATGCTTTAATGAACACAGTTACTATCTTCCTCGGACTCTCTGTTGGATCAAAGATGGCTGCAGACAAGTTCCTTAACCTTGAAACACTTGGTATCCTCTTACTTGGTGCTGTTGCCTTCTCATTTGGTACAGCTGCTGGTGTTCTCCTTGGAAAGCTTATGAACAAGCTTGATCCAAAGCACCCAATCAACCCACTTATTGGAGCCGCTGGTGTTTCTGCAGTACCTATGGCAGCTCGTGTTGCATCTAAGGTTGGTCAGGAAGCAGATAGCCAGAACTTCCTCCTAATGCATGCTATGGGCCCAAACGTATCTGGCGTTATTGGTTCTGCTGTTGCAGCTGGAGTTCTCCTTGCTGTTGTTCCAGGAATGATGGAGTCTATCGCTCCTCTTCTTGGCTAATTAAAATAGCGATAATCTCGGCATAGCTCAAAACTATGCCGATTTTTTAAACAAATTATTTAAAACCAAACTTTTCTGCTAGCCAAAATAAGATTAAACTGAAGCAAATTAAGGGAACACACAATTGAATTACAAGAAAGAAAATGACATATTAGAAAGAACGCTTTCTATTGCAGATGAAAGCTATGAAAAAGCATATCAATTCTTACAGGATCAATACTCTGAGAGTGGCGAAAAATATGGGCCTCAAGCGTTATATTTTCTCTCTTGCTTAGCAGGTGGTTTGGGAAGAAAAGATGAAGCCCTGAAATGGTTAGAAAAAGCAGTTTTAATCAATAAGTGGTGGTATAGACCAGAAGTTCTAGAAGATGATGATCTGAAAATACTAGAAGACAATGAATCCTTTATTTCCATAAAAAACATCTCAACCTCTCGGTATGAAGAAGCTTTTCTTAAATCAAGGCCAATATCTTCATGGAAACAAAAGACAAACGACAATCTTTTCTTAGCAGTCCATGGCAATACTCAAAATGCAAAGATTGCAAAATCAGAATGGGCACCAATCTTCAAAAATAATAATGATTGGCAAATTGAAACAATCCAAAGTGGAGAACCTGATGGATATGATACATATAGATGGAGTTCTGATGCACACGAGTATATTCCAGTAGCCTTGGTAATGAAGCAAATGAGCGAGAAAGGCTACAACAAAGTAGCTTGTGGAGGTTTTTCTTCTGGTTGCGACATGCTTCTAAGAGCTATAGCGTTCACACCAACCTCTTGTGACATATTATTTCTTCAAAGCCCTTGGATTCCATGCTTACAAGAATGTAGAGAATCATTATTTAATGCAATTAAGAAAAAGAATATTGAAGTCCAAATCTTCTGTGGAAACAATGATAAAGACTGTCTTCCATTA
Source organism: Spirochaetales bacterium UBA4629 (assembly GCA_002406055.1). GTDB lineage: Bacteria > Spirochaetota > Spirochaetia > Sphaerochaetales > Sphaerochaetaceae > Ornithospirochaeta. The sequence continues at coordinate 1,308 of DHMZ01000134.1, read as the reverse complement.
GCAATGGAATTACATTCTGCAATGCAGTCAAAAGGCTTAAATTCAACATTTATACTTCAAGTAAATACCTTCCATCAATTTCCAAAAGAGTTTTTTTATACAATAGACACATTGCTAGAAAAAGAATAACAACAACATGGAGAAGCTTACTTACTTCTCCCTACTTTTCTAGGACTAAGACCTACTCATTTCTCCACGTAATGATACTTTGACTGCATCCCCAAGTAGAGGTATCTAAAGAATCTTTCTCTTTATCGATATAAATTTTAGCCAATAGACCATAGAAGGCACCTTGACCGACGCTCTCAATTGTAGACGGAAGACTTATCTCCTTTAGATTAATACAATAACCAAATGCATTTGTCCCTATAGACTTAAGTGAGTTTGAAAGAGTTATTTCTTTCAATTTAGTTTCATAAAAAGTAAAACCACCTATTTCAGTTACAGTATCTGGTAAAGAAATTGTTTCCAGACTAGTATTTCGAAATGCAGCATCGCCTATTATTGTTACTCCTTGAGGAATTACAATTGTCGTAAGCGCAGTATTTTGGAATGTCCTTATCTTTACTTCTGTTAAATTAGAAGAGAGAGTTGCTTCAGAAAGTTCTATACACCCCATAAAAGAACCTTGCCCGAGTTCTATAAGAGAATTAGGAATGGACACTTTTTTTATAGAAGAGCAGGCCGCAAAAGCATTCGCTTCAATAGTAGTTATTCCATCTGGTAGATTTATCTCTAAAAGAGACTTACAAGTATTAAAAGCACTATTTCCAATTTTCTTTAAAGAAGAAGGAAAAATGGCCTTTGATAATCTTGCACAACCATTAAAAGCATTATCCTCAATTACGCTAACACTTGTATTTGATAAATCGATTTCTGTCAGGCTTAAACAATTTTTGAAAGCATAAGGCTCAATCGATTTTAAAGCTGAGCCTAGTGCTATTGTTATACTTTTTAACCCCGAACAATTATAAAATACTGCTCTAGGTATTTTTTCAATAAGTTTTGGTATATAGATTGATTCTAACATTGGACAATCTGAAAAAGCTCTTTCACCTATAGAAATAAGACCATCTGGAAGAGAGACACTTTTTAGCTTCAAGCAATCTTTAAAAGCAGAGCCACCTATTGTTTTTGTTGACTGAGGAAGTATTATTTCTTCTAGTTCCATGCATCCTTTAAAAGCACATTCACCTATTGTTGTAAGCTTAGAATTTGGCTCTATATTTACACTTTTTAATGATTTACATACAGTACTAGAAGCCGGATCATAATAGCTTTCTGCAGTGAACTACTCGGTAATTGAAT
>DHMZ01000021.1:3707-17961 GCA_002406055.1 Spirochaetales bacterium UBA4629 | reverse complement strand
TACATGAAGCCTCTTTTTTTTTTTTTTTTTCTATTTGGTACACAACAATTGGAAAAATGGCGAAGACGATTGTTAAAATGAAAGCATAAGTATTTAGGACTATCAGTCTCCAAGAAACAATAAATAGAGTAAAGAGACTTGTAATCAATCCAGGAATGGTTGTTGTCCAAATTGAAGTAACGACACCAATGTCAGATTTTATTATATTTAGTACTTCAGCTTCTCTTCCTTTCAGAAAACCATATCTTTTTCTTTTTATGATGGATGAAAAAAATAGAGATTCACATCTAAGTGTACTTCTTTTTTCTATAGTGAAACTTAGACGACCTAATAGCAAAGATAGAAATAATCCACATGTTTGAAGAATAAACAGAACAACCAACGTTGTTATAAAAGATGAAAAGTCGCCAAGCGAAAGTGCGTCCATAAGCGAACCTGTGAGTACTGGTTCAAAAGAATAAAGATAGGATAGAACAATTGAAAGAAGAAGAGAGATATAAACAAGGAGCATCTCTTTTCTTGTAAATTGCCAGCACCACAGCAATTTACTTAATATGTTCTCTTTCTTCATCTTCGCATACATGGCCATTTTCAAATTTGTATACTTTATTTGAAAACTCTAGGAGTCTTTCATCGTGGGTAGATATTATAGTTGTTACGCCATTTTTATGGGTTAGATTGGAAAAGATTTCCATTATTTCAATAGCTCTTTCTTTATCAAGGTTTGCCGTTGGCTCATCTGCTAGCAATATGCTAGGGGATTTTAAGAGCGCACGAGCAATAGATACTCTTTGTCTTTGTCCTCCAGAAAGGTCGCTAGCTAGTCGTTTTATTTCCTTTTCTAAACCTAAGTTCTCAAGTATATTCACTGCCTTTTCATGGTAATACTTTTCTTTTTTTCTGAATTCCTTTTTGTTTACTCTCACACTCAACAAAACATTATCAAAAACAGTTAAGTAGTCAAGCACCATAAAGTCTTGGAAGATCATACCGACTTCATGATATCTAAATGAACAGAGTTCGTTTTCATTCATCTTTTCTAGTTGGAAACCATTTGCTGTCACAGAACCAAAAGATGGGGAGAGTTCTCCTCCAATTATTCTTAGTGCTGTGGTTTTTCCTGATCCACTTGGTCCCATAAAAAGAGTAATAGAGCTATCATCACATTTGAAATTAGCATTGCTTAAAGCATGAACTGTTTCACTTCCTGATTTATAATCGCGTCCTAGATTTTCAGCTATTACCATTCTTTGATTTCCTTTTTAAGTAGATTTAAAATATAAAATCTTTACCTATAATAGAAGTATTTTTTGTCTCTTTAAATAACAGACATTTTTGAAAGAAAAAATCCCTAAAATAGAAACATTCTTCTGATGGAATTTTTACGCCATCAACATAGCTCCATCCATAAATCCAATGACAACTATAAACTGAATCGTCTAGGTAGAGTATTTTTCTTGCCCATGTATCAAAATCTTCATATTCGACTCTTACATTATCTTTTGAAAGAACAATCTTCTTATCTGTTTCTTCTTCTATTGTATATGTATTGAGTATTTCACCATTCTCATTATATATTTTCTCTCCTCCAAAAGATATTTCAGATAAGATATTGCCAGTTTGGCTATCATAATTTATTGCACTAGCATCATCAAAAGAATAAATTGAATCACTAGGACCAACAAAGTAGCCTGTTTTGTTCTTCTCATTGTAAAAAATATAGGAAAGTAAAGAAGAAAGAAGCATTGTTTGGTTAGATTTTTTAGGTACTTCATTAAAGTCTAGTTTACCCAGAATAGGTTTAATTTTAATTTGTATAGCACTAGCATATGATTGAGTTGGATAGAATAAATCTAAGACGCTTGCATTAAGCATCAACGCAAAGAGTAAAAGTATTAATATGGAAGTAATTTTTTTCATATAGACTCCTCTCTTTTTTGTTTGATAATCAAAACTGTATTGATAGAAAGAGAAACCAACATAAACACTACAAAAACATTAAATGTTTCATTAAGAAAATGAAGCCATTCATATTTTAGTTGATATTTTCCTCCTATTGCATATACATCTCTGAAAAATAAATCCTCTCCATAAATGAGTCTGTCTCCAAGTGGTGCAATAAAGTTTAGAAGAACTTTTACAAGACAAATACCAAGAGCTGAGCAAGAAACAATTATTAAAAAAAGAATAAAGTCTTCTGTTACCTTTAGAAAGATTTGATTCTTAAACCTCATTCCAAACCTTGAGTATAAAGAAAACTCTTTTCTTCTAATATTGAATACAGATATATCAGTAAGAACTAGAGAACATATAGTTAAATACCAAAGAGCTTCAATCCACCTATAAGCATAACTTAGTGGAGTATTTATTCTTGTTTCTTCATTTGTAAGTTCTGCATTATATCTACTAGCTATAAGTAAATTTCTATCATTATTTGTTAATGAGTTATCACCCAAATTATAGTCATACCGACTTTGATATATGTTTTCCTCATTATTTTCATAGATAGCTATTGAAGAGGGAAGTACAACATCTAACTTATTCAGTTTTAATGATAGTTGAAGTAGGAATTTTTCGACGTTAATATTCTCTTCTGTGTCAAAATAAAGTGATCCATAGTAACTGTCTATTGAGTACCCTTGACTAGAACAAAGTTTTTTAAAGATATCAGGAGAGACATAGGCTTCATGGAAACTAAGTTTTTCTCTTTGTGCGAGCTCATCATCAGTTATAACTGAAATGTTATATGTGGCTCCAGTTAAATAATCAATCATACAAGGGAGAAGGTCTTTCGCTTCATTACTAAATATTAAGACTTGGTTATCGTCTAATTCTTCCAATGGATAAGCATCAAAATATTTGTAGCCCCCATCTGAAGATTTAATTACTACAGATAAATTAGGGTAAGAAATCCTAATGTTATCTAGCTTTCCTCCAATATCGGTTATTGTGGATTCAAGTAATTGAAGCATATCTGATGCTGATATATTTATGGAGCAGTCTAAGCGATAATCTCCTTTTATCATAGCTTGGTTATGGTAAGTATTTGCGTACCGCATGCCATCTATAAGCGATGTTTTTGTGACATTTAAGACAACTATGATAGTAAAAATAGAAAGCACAAAAAAGTATTTTTTTAGATGTTTAAAAAAAGGTTTTAGCAAGGCAAATTGTTCTTTCATTTTCTGCATTCCGCCTTATATTTGCCAAGTGTAGTTTTTTTTACAAAAAGATAGGTTGTGAAATATGTAGTTAATATTGAAATGGATAGCATTACAAAATAGAAAATAATGGTTTTTATAAGTACCACGCTTAGGGGAATCATTTGGTAATCTGAACTAGCGAACTTGTATATTCTAAACAGTCCATAAATATATGAAAGAAATGAGATAAGAATAATAAATGGACATATTGAAATAAAGAGTGAGGATGTTACTTGGTTTCTTTTCATTCCCATGTAATATCTTAATTGTATTTCTTTTTCCTTATAGTCCAAAAGTCTTGAATAAGCAAATGAAAAAACAAATAGGATGAGAATGACTGTGAAAATTAGATAATAAAAGGCTAATCTGGAAATAGTCTTTGTTATTTCATATGTACGTGAAAGTACTACAGATGAAGAAAAAGAATCGTCTACTACAAGACTTGAGTCAAAAGACGATACAACGCTCTCAATTAGGTCTTTATCTCCTCCTCTTACCCAAATGTTTTGGAAACAAATTGGATTTGTTGTGTTTTTTCTTGAACCTTTAATAAGATTAAGTGCATCGTTAAAATTATTAACGCTGTCAAAAGAGATTACTTCAGGTGTTTCATAGGAGAATAACTCTTTAAAGTATGATATATCAAGAAAAACGAATTTTGCTTCACTGTCATAGGTAAGCACATTCTTTTTTTCTTGTTTTTCTTTGGTAATATATTTCCCTTCTCGAATTCTGAAAATTCCAGAAATAGGAACTTCGATTGATATAGGATTATAACTACCATTCTGACTTGTAGAAACAATCATTGTTACATATTCGTTTTCTTCAGTTATTTCAAGTTCATTTGCTAATGCTTCTGAGAGAAAGATTCCGTGTTTTCCTGTTGTATAGAAAAAGTCATAGCAATTGTTTTCATAAAAAGAAAGAAGTAATTCAGAATCTATTGCATAGATAAAATCAGGATTATAATCGGATATCTTTTTGTCATATATTGAGCTTTTATATTTTTGTTTAGATAGATACTTTTCAACATCTGAACTCTTTTTTACTCTGAATAAGTCTGAGTTAATTTTAGATTTCTCTTGATTTATAACAATTACATAGGGAGTATTCTTACAGCCAACGGGCATTGCTTTTACTCCATCTAATTCATTGAGTGAATTAGATATTTTTTGAGCATCATTAATGCTTTCGTTTTGTGATAACGGAACTCTTCCAGAAGAACCGTTAGGAGTAATTCTTCTTGAGGTATTAAGTGCTTCAAGAGAGACGATATAGTTACCTGAGATATCAGTAGTTTCTAGAGCAAAAGAGTTTTCGCTATAAATATTAATGTTGTAAAGTGAAACGCCTAGAGCATAGAAAGATATAGCAACAACCATTAAAAATAAAACATTGGAAAAATGTATTGACTTTAGTCTCTGCAACATTATTCACCTCAATTTTAAAAAATCAAACAATTCTAAACTCTTCGAATGATGTTTTTGGACAGTGAACATCTGGCATTTCTGTTGAGCCAAAGTATTCTCTACAATACCTTAAACACCTGCTATATTTTGTATGACACACTGTGTAATCTTCTTCTTTACAACTATAACAAGGAACTCCTGGTGCAAATATTTTACGAGAAGGTGGACTAAGCCAAGTTTTAAGCTTTTCTCCATTCCACCAATCAAGTAAGTCTTCTTTTGACAAATCCCCGATAATGTGTTTCTTGTTATAGGGAAGTTGCTCACATATAGTTACTTCTCCATTTGGAAGCATAGTTACTCCAAATCTTCCTGCATTACAAACTGCACGTTTTTCAAAAAACGATACACTATTCTCAACAAAAGCCTTTTGAATAGAATATCCACCGCCAACCAAACTAAGTTGTGGATATTTCTCTCTTGCTTCTTTAATTGATTGGGATGCCTTTGTTAGTTGCTCTTCTGTTGCAAAAAGTTCATCTTTGTGCCTATACCCACTTCTACCATAGGAAACTATTTGAATATGTTTTACACCTAAGGCGACAAGAAAAGAAATATATTCATCAACATAATCAGCATTTAAGCTTGTTAGTACACTTTTTACTCTTACATCGATTCCTTTATTTAACATGTATTCAATTTGCTGAATACACTTTTTAAAATAGTCTTCGTTTACATGAATTAGTTTTTCAACAATATGTGACCGATTCGAATCTAGACTAATTTGTATTCGATCAAAACCTGCTGTCTCAATAAGCTTATCGATGCGTGACTGAGAAAGGATACTCTTTGTAGAAAGAGAATAGAAAAAGTTGATTGAATGAAGATATGAAAGAATATCATCAATGTCAGGTCTTAATAACGGATCTCCTCCTGTAAGCATTACAGATTCTGAACCAATATCCTTGAATTGTTTTAAGATTTCCTTTAGTCGTGAAAGAGAAATAAAAGGAGAAACTTTGTTTAATGGATGATAACAGTATTCACAAGAAAAATTGCAAGTTGTTGCGACATTGAAGTTTAGTGATAGCGGATAATCTAGCTTTAAATCTCCATTTTTCATGTCAAAATTCTCTTTAGAAATAACAAGAGAAGTTGGATCAATTCTATTACCCAATTTCTCTATTTCTTCTTTTGAAAACTTTGACGAATCAACTAAAAGTTCGTTACAACCTGTTTTTTCTTTGATTTTGTTTAATTGTGTATCGACATCAAAATTAGATAATCCCCTAAAAATTTTTTGATAGTCATTTCTTACATCTTCTTTTGTTCTCGTTCCATCAAAAAGAAGCAAAAAAATAGAATCAGCAGGGGAGAGGGGGCAAATATTTTCTGGACTATGAAAGAACTCATCAACTGTATAGAAAACATTTCTACTCTTATTCGGGATAATTTTAACAAGAGGATTTAAGAGAAAATAGTCATTCATATTATTATATGTTTTCTATTTCAACTGCTCCATTAGATGTGCATGCTACAAGGCATTTCGTTGAAACTGCAGCACACAATGATGTGCACGATGAACAATTTGCTTCCGAACAACCATCAACACAGCCAGAGACGCATCCTGCATCACAAGAATCTGCGCGACTTGAAACACAATTAGAAGTGCATTTGTTGCAAGAATTAGTACACCATAAACAATATGGAGTAATTCCAGTATCATCTTGGAATACTTCCATTTTTAATAATTCATCGATTTTCATTTGTTTTCCCCTCTTAATCTATAAAAAAATATAGATTGCGTTTTCTATACTGTCAACTTTCCATATGTTATTTTTGGGTAAAAAGATTTAACATCTATAGGCAAAACGGAGCTTGCAAATTTAAAAACAAATGCTTAAATATCGCTATACCTTTATCGTTTGAAAAGCATGCTCATTCATACAGAATTCAAAGCAATAAGCATAATTATTAGGCTTAGAATTATTAGTGACAGAATGATTATAACTACAATCTTAGCTGCAGTTCTTGCGGCACTGTGATGCTCTGTTTCTATTGTTTCTGTTATTTCCTTTCCGTTTTCATCCTTACGAGTGATTGTTGTAACAGTTTTATCTTTCTTAAAAGCAAGAACAATAATAAAAACAACAGCAAAAAGAATTAAAATTCCAAACATCTCATTTACCTCCGTTTTGGGTTGAGAGTCCCGTTAGTTCGATTACTGTAGGAATAGTTCTTATAGCAGCAGTACATTTTCTGATGGCATCTTCATTTTCAGCAATGATAGTAAAGTCACCTGTAAGCCTATTTGCATCGACGCCTAGGGTTCCCTTTCTGAGTCTACCTCCATGGCTACGAACAGCATTATCTATCTGCCCGAAGATATCTGCATCAATTTTTGAGACGATTCTGTAGCGCTTCATCATTTCGTCTCCTGTCCACTTTACAGAGACTGTTCTTTCGCCAACCTCTGCCATATGCTTAAGGTTTGAACAATCCTTACGGTGAATAATATATCCCCTTCCTCTCGTAATATATGCAACCACATCATCACCTTGCATTGGGTTACAGCACTTTGCGAATGAATACATTACATTCGAGTCTTCGCCAACCATTAACGTTCCTTTTGTCTCAGGTGAAACATACGATAGCGTTCCATTAATAAGCTTAGCAGGATTATTAAGTTCTTTTTTAGGCTGAACTACTGGTTTCTTTTCAGCAGCTTTAATCTCCGGAACAAAGTCGCTTTGGTATTTGTTTAGCCAAGCTTTAATCTTCTTTTTAGTTGATGAAGATGCTGCTGCCTCTAACCATTGTTGGTTTGGGTGCGCTGAAGGTGAGGTCATGATCTCAACTATTTGAGTATTTTGTAGTGGCTTGTTTAAAGGAATTATAGAGCCATCTGCTCTTGCACCGGAGCAATGATTACCAACTTCAGTATGAATTTTGTAGGCAAAGTCGAGTGCTGTAGATCCTACTGGGAGCTCAATAACATGCCCTTGTGGAGTAAAGACTACGATGGAATCTTTTAATAGTTCATTCTTAATCTCTTCCATATAGTCTTCAGATTGCTCTATTTCCTTAGACCATGATTTAATCTTCTTTACAATTTTTTGGTAGTTAATGGAATCCATGTTTTTCCATGTACCACTTTCACTACCAGAGGATGCTTTATAAGCCCAATGGGCTGCAACACCTTCTTCAGCTGTTTTATGCATCTCCCAAGTTCTTATTTGTATCTCAAGGTGCTTGTTCTGTGGTCCCAAAACAGTTGTATGTAGAGATTGGTAATTGTTAGCCTTAGGCATAGCAATGTAATCTTTAAATCTGCCCTCAATAGGAATCCACATAGAGTGAATAATACCAAGAATTGTGTAGCATTCGACTGTGGTATTACATATTACTCTTATGCCGAGAATGTCGTAGATTTCATCAATCTCCTTCTTTCTCTTCTTTATTTTCATGTAGATAGAGTAGGCATGCTTTACTCTTCCTGATACTTCAATATTCTGTAGTCCTTCTTTCTTGCATGCTTCTTCTATGGCTTTAGATACTTGCTTAATAAATGCTGTATATTCACTCTTTCTCTCTAATAGGTATGTAGAAATATAATCATAGCTTTCAGGCTTAAGTGCTTTAAGTGATAGATCTTCTAGCTCACTTTTTAATGTTTGCATACCAAGGCTATCTGCAATAGGTGCGAAGATATCTAAACAATCACGCGCATAGGCAATACGACGTTCGCTACTTAACCCTGAGAGTGTCCTCATATTGTGAAGCTTATCGGCTAATTTTATCAAAATTACACGTAGATCCTTCGACATGGCAAAGAACATCTTCTTGATTGTCTCTGCTTCTTGAATGGATTTATCTTGAGTGATACGAGTAATTTTGGTAACAGCTTGAACCATTATCCCAACTTCTTTGCCAAAGAGAGATGCTATCTCCTCTTCAGTAGTTCCTGTATCTTCAATGGTATCATGTAAGAGGCCAGCACAAACTGTATCTGCATCCATATTGAAGCTCATCAATATCTCCGCAACAGCAATAGGATGGATTAAATAAGGCTCACCACTCTTTCTTTTTTGATCTCCATGTTTTTTTGCTGCAAAGACAGCAGCGGCAGAGATTTTTTCTTTGTCTTCGTCTGAGTAATTTAGGATTCTTGAAACAAATCTATCGACAAGTTCTTTATTAGGGAATGAATCTTCTCTATTCTCTATAGTTGTTAGTTCAGTCTTTGTATTCTCCATATATTACCCTATCTCTTCCGCCTAAATCTTTCTCTACTCCTATAGAAGAAAAGCCACTTTCTCTCAAAAGTAAAGAGACATCTTTTATTTGTCTGTAATCACACTCAATTAGCAGTGTACCATTTTTTTCTAAGTGATTTACAGATGATGATATTATCTTTTTGATAATATCTAAGCCATCATCTCCACAATTAATGAGTGCATTAACTGGCTCTTTCTTTACCTCTTTGCTTACGCTTTCGTACCAAATGGGAGTAAGATATGGTGGGTTAGTAGCAATTAGTGAAAACTTTGCGTCGTCCCAAGGCTCAAAAAGGTCTCCAAGCCTTGCATTGGCTTTTTTCTTTGTAAGATTTTCGTAATTGCGAATAGCAATATCTAGAGCAGAAGGGGAGATATCTGAAAAAAGGACATCCTTATTCAGAGTATAACTTATAGCTGTTGCTATAGCGCCACTACCTGTACATAAGTCAAGTATATTGCCTTTGTAATTCTTTTCTTTGTAAAGAGTTATAGCCTTTTCGACAATTATTTCTGTATCTGGGCGTGGTATTAGAACATTCTCATCGACGTAGAATGAAAGTCCGTAGAACTCTTTTTCATTTGTTATGTATGCCATAGGACGCCCATCTCTTCTCTCTTGGGCTTTCTTAAGTGCAAGTCCTACTTTGTCTTCGGGAACGTCTAACTCTTTTTTCGTTATTTGATCAAGACTAGAAAAGCCTAAGCTATTGAGGAGGACCCTCGCTTCAAGATAAGGGTCCTCTAGAGACGATAGTAGCTTGACAATTTCTCTTTTTAATTCAAATAGAGTCATTAGCTATTAGCATTATTGAGAGCTTCTTCACCAGCTTTAATCTTTAAAGCTTCGATGAACTCATCTAATTCTCCATTGAGTACACCTTCTAGGTTATATGAAGTAAGGTTTACTCTATGATCTGTACACCTATTTTGAGGATAGTTGTATGTTCTAATTCTTTCACTTCGGTCACCAGAACCAACCATGCTCTTTCTTGCGTCACTGCGTTCTTTTTGCTTACGAGCTTCTTCCATCTCAAAGAGTCTAGAGCGAAGTACTCTCATAGCTTTGTTTTTATTCTTTAGCTGAGACTTCTCATCTTGCTGTATAACAACAATGCCTGTTGGAATATGGGTAATTCTAACAGCGCTATCTGTTGTGTTGACGCACTGTCCACCAGGGCCACCTGCGCGCATAACATCAATCTTTAAATCTTTTTCGTTTATTACTATATCTGTCTCTTCAGCTTCTGGAAGGATAGCGACTGTTATTGCAGATGTATGTATTCGTCCTCCAGACTCTGTCTCAGGAACTCTTTGAACTCTATGTACACCAGACTCGTAACGCATTGAGCCGTAGACATCCTTTCCTGAGATAGAACAGACAATTTCCTTGTATCCGCCACGCTCTGTTTCATTTTGGTTCATTATTTCAATTTTCCAATGTTTTTTCTCTGCGTAGTGTGTATACATTCTAAAGATGTCTGCAGCAAAGAGGGCAGCCTCTTCTCCACCTGTTCCTGCTCTTATTTCCATGATAATGTTCTTACCTTCTAGCGGATCTGGTGGAACAAGAAGAACCTTACATTCCTTTTCTTCTTTTTCGATTTTCTCTTTAAGAGACGCTATCTCTTCCTTTGCCATCTCGATCATGTCTGAGTCTGTTTCAATTTTCAAAAGCTCTTCATTGTCTAAGAGTTCTTTTTCAGCCTTTTCTATTTCCTCTAATTTCTCAACAATAGGGGCAATATGTGAACGCTCTACCATCTTTTCTTTGTAGAGCTTCATATTATTCATTGTTTCTGGAAGACTTAGTGTCTTATCTAACTCTTCAAGTTGCTCTTTAAATGAAGGGAGCTTTTCTAGTAGCTCTGAACTCATTTTTCCTCTCCGTTTATTATTGTTTTTTTTAGCTTTTCACCATATTCAATGAGTGAAAGAATAATTTTTTTATTTGTTCCACTTATTTCAAGACTATTGAATTTTTCATTACATGTCTTAAGGTAGCTCTCTATTGACTGTGCTTCCTTAACAGGTGGGCTAAGGAGTCTTGAGGCACACCAATTTTTCCATTTTTTCTTTCCTTCTTCATCTAAGCTTTCAGGCCAGTTGCGTCCAACTTGGCGCCAAACAAGCTTATGGTACTTTGGGTCGTCAAAAGGAATACTTCCTTCGCCCATAAGTTTAGCGCGTGGACTTAGGTTTTGGATAGTCTGCAGTCTGTTTTTATCGTCACGCGATATAAATGAACCATAGAGCGATAAATCTGGATCTATGTCAGTTTGCTTTGGTGCTTCATCAAAAGGTGAAGAAAAATCTTCTGCTTTGAAATATGAAAGCTTATATATTTCTTTAGCTTTATTAAGAATTTCTTCCTTCGTAAAGCTTAAGCGTTTTTCAGCTTCTTTACTTAGTGTACTAATGGGAGCAACAAACGGACACTTATTTGTACTTAGCCTATAGAGCCCTGTCTCTTTGTAGTTATCAAGTGCAACTCTTTGTGGAAGCGAATATGTCAAGTCAAAACACCAAAGATCATTTCTGTTGCCATAGAAAAGAGGAAGTAGTGGGTGAGTGTTGCCACTAGGCGACACAAAGGCCGAACTTGTACACAAAAATGGCATTCTCTTATTTGGATCAACTACCGTTTTTATTGATTCTTTTCCTCTATGCTCTAGTGCCCACGAAAAGAGTTTAGGTTGCTTTTCTTTAATTAGCTTAGCTAGGTTAATTGTTGCATATACATCAACTAGGGCATCATGAGCTCCAACTTGGTCGATGTTGTTTTCTTCTGTTAAGTCTGTAAGCTTAAAAGAGGTATAACCCTCACTGTTTTTCTTGGTAAAGATAAGGCCTTCTGGGCGCAAGTCTCTTGTTGCCCTAACGAGATTTATAATGTCCCATCTTGAGCATCCATTCTTGTATTCTCTTTCGTATGGGTCATAGAGATTGCGATATAGAGTGGTTCTTATGCACTCATCGTCAAAGTTGACTGAGTTATAGCCACATGTAATAGTAGATGGAACCATCATCTCTCTAAGAAGAATTTTTATCATCTCAGCTTCAGGCATTCCCTTCTCATTTACCATCTGAGGAGTTATGCCTGTTACAAGACATGATTCGGGAGATGGTAAATAGTCCGGCGAAAGCTTTGAGTAAAGAAGAAGAGGTGGTCCGATAATATTGAGGTCCATATCTGTTCTTACCGCTGCAGCTTGGGCAATTCTATCATAGTGGCTATCAAGGCCAAATGTTTCTAAGTCATAGAAAAGAAAAGTTGAGCTCATAGCTATATTCTAACAAACAAATTGACTCTCGGATATTGCCCAAATTAGAAAAAAGGGTAGACTAAAGCAATGAAGAAATGGTTTATTGCATTTTCACTTCTTTTTCTTTCTCTTTTTCTCTTTGCATCTCCTTGCTTTGAAGAGGTAGAAACAATTGTTCTTGCAACCATTTCTAGTCGTGCATCCATCCCAGAACTTACGCTAAATGGCGTTAAGATGAAAGGAGATGATGATTTAATTATTCCATCTAGTGTTGAGTACAAAAACTCAGATGCTTCTTTTTATTTAGAGAACCTTTCAACAAAGCCAAAGAAGCTCTCGCTATGGGAGAGTGCTCTCTTTAATATGACTCAACGTAATCCCTCTATGATTAAGACAAAAGAGATACTGAGAGAGGCCGATTATAAGAAGGGAGAGGTAGTTACAAATGGGCGCATTAAGATAACGACGCATAGCGAAGTTAAGACTCTCGACATTGTAATGAGTAGTGATCTCTCATCGATAGATATAGATGCAGACTTAGATTTAACTCTCAAAATAAAGAATAAAAGCTACATTATAAAAGGAACACTTCATATAGACGGAAGTAGTGATAGAATTCTTTCTGTCTACTCTAATGATATTAGTGTTAATGATACATATTATAAGGTAAGTTTGAAGTATAAACTAACAAAAGCGTGAGGTAAGAATGAATTATAGAGAATTTCTTTATGAGCATAAATTAGGAGAGGAATTTGTTGAAGAAGGAAGCGTTATGGCTCTCTTTTTTAGCGAGATGGAAAAGGGACTATGTGGAGAGGATAGCTCGCTTAGAATGATTCCAACCTATGCTGAAAGCCCAGATAAGTTAATAAAGAATGAAGATGTTATTGTAATGGATGCAGGCGGAACAAACTTTAGAACTTGCCTTCTTCATTTTGATGATAATGGTAAGCCTGTTATTACTGACTTCAAGAAGGTTGCGATGCCTGGTGTAAAGAAAGAGGTTAGTGCTAAAGAGTTCTATTCTATCTTTGCTGACAACATTGAAAGATTTATGGGAAGAAGTAATAGGCTTGGTTTCTGTTTTTCTTATGCTGCAGAAATAACAAAGGATCATGATGGCATTCCTCTAATGTTTAGTAAGGAAATAAAAGCGCCTGAAACAATAGGGCGTCCTCTTGGAAAGGAGATTTTAGCTGTCCTTTCATCTAGAGGATACGATGTATCAAAGATGAAGGTAAGCGTTGTTAATGACACTGTTGCTACTCTTCTTGCAGCAAAGAGTGAATGCTGTATTGATGCTTCTGGTTATGTTGGCTTTATTCTTGGTACTGGTACTAATACAGCTTATATCGAAAACAATAGTAATATTAAGAAGCTAAATCTAAAAGAAGGAAGCCAGATTATTAATACAGAGTCAGGATGCTTACACTTAGAGCTTACGGATTTAGATAAGCTCTTTATGGAGACGACAGCTGACCCTAATTCGTACCATATGGAAAAGAAAATAAGTGGAGCATATATTGGGGCTTTTAGCTTCTTTGTTTTGAAAAAAGCAGTAAAAGAGGGTGTTTTTTCTCCTCTTTTTGCTACTTCTTTTGAAAAAATCAAAGAACTATCAACAACAGATGTAGGAGCTTTTATCTCATCTCCTTGTGACAAAAACACTACACTTGGTAGTGTTAATATGACCGAAGAAGACAACAGAGCTCTCTATATGATACTAAAAACAATCATTATAAGAGCAAGTAAGCTTACTGCCATCAATTTAACATGTGCGCTTCTTAAGGGTGTAAAGAATAGCTCACCTCTGCACCCTGTTGTAATTAATGCAGATGGAACTACTTTCTATAAACTTCCTTATCTAGAATCATATACTCGATACTATCTTGATAAGTTCTTAGAGAAGGAAAACCATGCATTCTATAAGATTATTAATATAGATTCTTCACCAATTATTGGTGCAGCTATCTCTGCTTTATCGATATGAAGAAGGTTTTATTAGTTGCTTCCGATCCAAGTGAATTAAAAGGCTTTGGTGATGAATGGATTAAGTGTATATGTGGTGTTGGCCCTATCTCTAGCGCCACATATAGCGC
>DHMZ01000021.1:0-3580 GCA_002406055.1 Spirochaetales bacterium UBA4629 | reverse complement strand
GGGCGATGTTGTCTCTTTCTCGACAATTGTTACACCTGACCAAAACTTAAGCTCAATGCACCTCTCTCTTGGAACTACTATTGGCAGCAATAGAGCAACATTTAAAGAGCTATATACTGCAGATAAAAGAAGTGGTTATATTCTTTATACATCTGGTACATTCAATAAAGAAAAGGTTGAGAGCCACTATAGTTTGCATTCTGATGCTACTGATATGGAAGCATATGGAGTTGCACTTTCAGCAACTGTTCTTTCTGTTCCTTTTTTTGCCGTCAAACTCATAACAGATACTGTTGGTGACAATAGCACCATTGGTGATATCTCGCACTTCTATAGAGAAGGAAGAGAGCGTATTAAAGAGAAGGTTCTTTCTCTTCTAGAGTAGCTTTTTCATCTTCTAGAAGAGGAACGTCTCTTGTTTTCTGTAGCTTTAATTTATCTGGTAGTCCATCTTCTTCTACCATTTCTTTTATAAAGGCTTTTATTTTCTCTTCTTCAATACTCCAAATCTTAGTAGCAGCATCCTCTAAGCTCTTTATTGCAACTAGGGATGTATCATCAAGAGAGTATTGCTTATCAATAACATCTTCCCAAACTCTTAATACCTTTGAGTTTGGTATTGCTTCAGCTGCTAGCTCTGTTATGTTCATGTTGCCAATGCTGTATGCTGAAAGCAGTGGACCCATCCAATCAATATTTGAGCTAAATTCTTCAGGCTCCATATTTAAAACTTTAGATGCAGTAGAAAGTGAAATAATTCTATACTCATCTGCGTCTGGGTAGAGCTTTCTTGCCTCTATATATGCACAAAGTATTGGGTTGTTAGCAGCAAGTCCTCCATCAAGGAGCGTTAACTCTTCATCTGTTTCTCTATCAATAAAGTGAGCTGGAGCAAAGTAGGTGGGGGCTGCAGAAGAAGCACGGGCAGCTTCGCGCACAAGATAGCCGTGGCTATCCCAAGATCGGAAGATATAAGGAGTACAACCTTTTGTGTTGAAAGCAACAGCCATTGTTGGTACAAGTAAAGAGTCTAGTGTCGTATCTCCATACATTTCGTATAAAAATTCTTCATATGGCACAGCATCATATTTATCCGTAAAGATTCTACTGACCTTATCAAAGAGCTTAAATAGCCCCTTTGTTTCACGTTGTAGAAAAATTCTTTTACCATTGTCTTTGTAGAGGCTAAGAAAGTTATCTACATCAGAGAGCTTTTCAATGTAGCCAAGGCTTTCGGTGTAATTCTTCTTAAAAACACGACCTCTAGTATATGTCTTTGTTACTTCTACGTTTTCGCCTTTTTCTTTTTCGAATGAAGTACCTTCTATTGGAGAAGTTAACCCTAAAGCAAGAAGAGCTCCAGTACTTGTTCCTGCAATCAAATCGAAATAAGAATAAAGTGGGCGGTTTGTTAGTTTCTTTAGTTCTTCGTTCATCTTTTTCAAGATTGATGAAGGAACAATACCTCTCATTCCTCCACCATCAATGGTGAGGATATATCGTATCTCTTTTTTCTTCTCTTCCTTCTTTTTCAGGAAATCAAACCACATAGTAAAAAAGATAGTCAAACAGAATACTTTGTCAAGCTTATCATTTTTACTATACTTACAGCATGGACGAAAAAGAAAAGTATAGTAAGTGCTATCTATGCCCAAATATGTGCGGCGTCGATAGACTAAATGGCGAAATGGGTAGATGTCGTATGACAAGCACTATCCGTCTTTCTTGGGCGGGGCTCCATAGAGGAGAGGAGCCTCCTCTTTGTGGCTCAAAAGGTTCTGGAATGCTTTTCTTTACAGGTTGTCCACTTCATTGTGCATATTGTCAAAATAGACAAATTTCTGGCTCTGATGGTGAGAATTGGGGAATAGATATAACAGAAGAAGAGCTTGTGCTTATTATGCTAGACCTTGAGAAGATGGGAGCAAGGACACTTAATATTGTAACCGGTACTCACTATATTCCATCTCTTGTTAATGCACTGGAGGATGCAAAGAAGAGAGGCTTCTCTCTTCCTGTTGTTTGGAATAGCTCAGGCTATGAGAGAATAGAAGCACTAGAATTAATTGATAAATACATCGATGTTTATCTTTTGGATTGTAAAACCCTTAACCATAATGTTGCTTCAGTCTTTTGTGGATTAAAGCAATATGCTGATGTTATTTTACCTGTAATGGATTGGTTAAGAGAAAAACACCCTGAAACAGACTTAAAAAAGCTAAAGGGTACAATAATAAGGCACTTGGTCTTTCCTGGAACAGTTAATGCATCAAAAAAGTTTATCTCTATCTTTGCAAAGCGCTATAAAGATAACTTCTATCTCTCTCTTATGAGCCAATTTGTTCCTCCCAAAGAGGACCCGAACCTTGTTAGCATAACAGAGGAAGAGTATGAAGAGCTCTGTTCTCTCGTTGAAGACGAGGGAATAGAGAATGGCTTCATACAAGAAAAAAGTGATGACGACATTCTCTGGATTCCTGATTTTAGAAAGGATGTTCCATTCCCTCCGTCTTTTGCCGAGGCTTCTAAAATGTTTTTAGAGATAAAGCGAAAAAGCCTCAATTCTTAATTGTAGTTCCGACGAAGTCTTTATCTCTTAGGATGTTAAGTGTATTAGGGATATCTCTTCCGTCTGCACAGATAACTGTGATGTTAGCTTCTTCTGCAAGGCCTGATGCGATAGGATCAAATGGAGCATTTAAGCCTGGCTTCCATTCGTATCCAACCATCTCTCTGAAGTGTTTCCAACTAATAGTATCTATAGGCTGAGCATTAGGGTTTTTTCTTGGGTCATCTGTATATACTTTCTTAATATTAGAGAGGTTAACAATCTTTTTTCCACCAAAGCGTTTAGCAAGATAGACAGCATCTGTATCTGTGCTAAAGCCTGGTTTCCAACCTGCAGCAACTAAGATACGTCCGTCAAAAGCAATCTCAGCCATTGGATTTGTGACAACAGGGGTAGTGCAGTAGTCAGAAAAAATAGCTCTTACTAGTTCTCCGTTAAGATGTGTTGCTTTAATGCCAAGCCAATCTTCATTAGAACCATTAGAGCTACCGACAATTTCTCTATATGCTTCTTGGTAAATTCTTGCTGGAGCGCCACCTCCTGCAACAAAGATAAGCTTTCTTGTCTTATCTTCTTCTAGATATTCTACAATTGCTTCTCTAAATTCTTTTAAAAATGTTGTGTTGACCTTATCTGGTGCGATAATAGATCCACCAACAGATAGTACAGTTAAACTCATTCGTCTCTCCTTGCTTGTAGCATACTCCATATTAAGAAAGTAGTCAAAAAAAGGCTATTTCGAAACTAAGACTTAGACGTATAATCGACTATTGTCAAGACTCACTGTCAGTTAGTCTTTAGAGCTTTTAAGATTTCTTCTTTTATTTCAGGAGAAATAGAGAGTCTATTAATCTTTTCGATAGTTCTCAGAGCTTCATCTTCTCTTCCTTCCTCTCTTCCTTCCTCTCTTCCTTCCTTTCTACTTTCTTTAACTGAGTAATCTAAAAATTCCTTTATTCTTTTTTCTTGACTCATATTTCGCATTATCTCTTCAACCTCGTCTGAATGCTC
>DHMZ01000127.1 GCA_002406055.1 Spirochaetales bacterium UBA4629 | reverse complement strand
GTACCATAGACAATACAGTCAAAGTTTTCATCCTCAAGACTCTTCTTCTCTTCTGCGCTTAGCGTTATATCATCCCAAGCACATGGATAGTTGAAGCTATATGTAGGAATAGAATTAGATAAAGTAACAAAAGCACATCCAGTTGGCTCTGGAACTCGTTTAAGATATTTATCAGAAATATTTAGTCTTTTTACTTCTTCTATTGTTTCTTGACCTAAATCATCTAGGCCAACAGAACTAAGAATATATGGGGAGTCTCCAAGTTCAGATAGGTGACCACAAACATTAAAAGGTGCGCCACCTATTGTTTTAGAAGAACCAACAATATCCCACAAAATTTCACCAAAGCATAAACATTTCATGGTTTAATTTTATATTTATTTATAACTCAGAACTAGAGTGTGAGAGATTTTTAATATCTATTACCCCTTCAGCACTTTTTGCATTAACATTTATTGTATGTACTCCATCTTCTTTTGCATTAACTATAAATGAAGCACTTCCTTTGATTGAATTTCCCTTATAGATCTTCTCTCCTAGCTCATTGCTTATTAATAAATCTACTTTCCCCTTTTTTATGGAATAAGAAACAGCTATTTCATCATTTTCTTTCAAAAACATTGAAAAAGAATCATCTAAAGAAGAATCATTCAATTCTAGAAAATATGAATCTTCATTTTTTATAGACGAATAGCGAGAGTAGCTCTTGTTCTTACAACTTAGAGTTAAAAGTAGGACTAACAATAGAATAAAAATCTTTTTTATTTTTTTCTGCATCAACTGATTTAAAATCTTTTTTGATATAAGTTCAATATTTTTTAATCTAATTATCAAGAAATATTGACTCTTTTATTTAAATGTATGAATATATGAGCAGATGTTCATATATTAATATTTAGGAGGCATTATGATCTTCACATATAATATTAAAAATCCATCAGAGATTGATATTAATTTGATAAAAGCAATTGATGGTGTAACAAACGCAGAACTTGATTCTTCTGTTTTAAAGGTTGATACAGATCAAAACTCATACAAAAAAGTAGAGGATGCAATTTCAAGTACAGAACACTACACTCGCTATACTCTAAGAGCTAGCATTGACTGTGCCGAATGTGCACGAGAAGTAGAAGAAGGCTTAAATAAGCTTGATGACGTTGCATACTGCTCTTTCTCTTATTCAAAGGGAGTAATAACAATCATTACTAAAAATAATATTTCAGAAATAAAAGAAGAAGCCAAAAAGATTGAAGATGAAATAGAGTTTTTCGACGATGAGAAAAAGTACAATTTTTCTGTAAAAATTGATTGTGTTGAATGCGCAAAGAAGGTTGAAAACGCTTTAAATGCTAATGCAAATGTAAAGTCAGCTTCATTCAACTTCCCTAAAGGAAAACTAAGCGTTGAGACAACTCTTTCTGAAGATGAAATAAAAGAGCTTTGCAAAAAGGTTGAAGATGACATTGAATTTGTTAATGAAGAAAAATCATATGTTTTCTCTGTAACCATTGACTGTGCTGAATGCGCAAGCAAAGTTGAAAATGCATTAAATAATGATAAAGATGTAAAGAAGGCACACTTCGATTTTCCTAAAGGAAAGCTCTATGTCACAACAACTCTTACTGAAGAGGAAGTTAGAGAAAGATGCTTAAAAGTTGAAGACGATATGGAGTTCCACACATCTCAACTTGCTGAGAAAAAAGACTATTCACTCTATAGAATTATCATTGCTGCAATATTCTTTATCATTGCAAAAGTAAGTGGATATGGAGTAATCGCAATTATTTCATATGTTATTGCAGGCTATGATGTTTTAATTAAAGCATTTAAAAACATTTTAAAAGGAAAGGTTTTCGATGAGAACTTTCTAATGAGCATAGCAACAATAGCAGCTCTTGCTATTTCATCTTTTGATGAAGCTGCAGCTGTCATGATTTTCTATCAAATTGGTGAATACTTCCAGAGGAAGGCTGTAGGCTCTTCAAGAGATAACATAGGAAAGTTGATGGATCTTTCTACTGATAAAGTAAACGTTAAGAGGAATAATGAATGGGTAGTAGTTAAACCAGAAGAAGTAAAGATTGGTGATATTATCCTTCTTAAGAGTGGTGAAAAGCTCGCTGTTGATGGAACTGTTGTTGAAGGCGAAAGCTTTTTAGATACACGTGCATTAACTGGAGAATCTGTTCCTGTTAAAGTAAGTGTTGGTTCATCTGTACTCTCAGGTTCTGTTAATGGAGAGAATAGTTTAGTTGTAAGAGCTGAAAAAGAATATAGTGACAGTACAGCAAGCAAGATTATGAAGCTTGTTGAGGAAAGTGAGGGAAAGAAAGCTACAAGTGAAAAGTTTATTACTCGTTTCAGTCGCTACTACACTCCAAGCGTATGTGCTCTAGCACTAATAATAGCTATTGTCCCTTCCCTATTTGGTTTAACAACATGGAAAAGTAGCATCTACAGAGCAGCTATGCTTCTTGTTATTTCTTGCCCTTGCGCTCTTGTTCTCTCTGTTCCTCTCACATACTTTGCATCAATGGGTTCATTTGCAAAAAGAGGAATTCTAGTAAAGGGAGATGATGCTATTCAGAAGCTTAATAAAACTGAAGTTGTTGCAATGGATAAGACAGGAACACTCACAGAAGGTGTCTTCTCTGTTCAGTCTGTTGAGTATCTAAATACAGATATAGATCACCTACTTGACGTTGCTTATGCACTAGAGAAAGAGTCTACTCATCCTATTAGCACAGCTCTTCTTTCTTATAGCGGAGAGAGAAATGTTGATGCTGAAAGTGTACACACAATTACTGGAGTAGGTATTGAAGGTATTTTAAATGGCAAGGTTGTTAAAGCTGGTTCAAAGAGAATATTAGAAAATGCTCCAGAGGTTGATAAAGAAGGTACACTTGTCTATGTAACAGAAGATGATAAGCTTCTTGGAGTCTTTGTTATTTCTGATAAAATTAGAGACACATCATATTCCACAATTAGGGCTCTAAGAGAAAATGGTGTAAAGAAAATTTACATGCTTTCTGGAGATAGAAAGGAGAGAGCTGAAAAAACAGCCTTATCTCTCGGCATGGATAAAGCTTATGGAGAACTTCTACCTAATCAGAAACTTGAACTATTAGAGCAAATGAAGAAAGAGGGTACTCTCTTATATGTTGGAGATGGAATAAATGATGCTCCTAGCCTTAAGAGTGCTGATGTTGGTGTAGCTATGGGCGGTGTTGGTTCTGACACTGCAATTGCTGCAGCAGATTGCGTAATAATGAATGATGATTTATCACGCTTACCAGTTGCAATAAAGATTGCAAAGAAGACAGAAAAGATCTCAAGAGAGAATATCTATTTCAGCTTGTTTGTTAAGGCTGTCGTATTTATTCTTGCAATCTTTGGCATTGCAAATATGTGGATTGCTGTCTTTGCAGATACTGGCGTAAGCTTAATAGCTGTCGTAAATGCTATGAGGGCTATGCACTTTAAAGAAACCAAATAAGTATTACGCAATAAATAAATAAAGCTATGCAAGAATATATCAAGCATAGCTTTTTTTTAGTAAAAATCTTTTTTACTTTATTACTTCATCCTTCCACTCTATTATGTTCTTCTC
>DHMZ01000121.1 GCA_002406055.1 Spirochaetales bacterium UBA4629 | reverse complement strand
GCTATTTTTATCTAAAGGGAATGTTAGATAAACAATCTCATTTTCAATGATAAAGATTCTATTTATGTTTTGAATATCCAATTCATCTTTTAAATTGATAAAGTTAGAGAGGCATAGTGCCATCTCATCTCTTTTCCATAGATTCGATAACATCCTAAATCTAATTAGAAGAGGCTTTTTCTTAAGTCCCATTATCTCTTCAAAGTCTTTATCTTTGTAGTATTTCTCATCAAGAGCGTTAATATTCACGAATAAGGACAGAAGTGTTTTCTTATTCTCCTCAATAAACTTGGTATGTACTTCGATTGGTATTTCTCTTATATATAAGTTTGAGAATCTGTTTTCATTGAGCCAAGTTAAGGCCAAAAGAAGGGAAGGGTAGAAATTCTCTTCTTTCTTTTCTGTAACAAAGTCCAGATTAGAGCTAATCCAATTATTGAGTGATATAAGAGGATAATTATGATTTAAGTAGTAATCTTTTAAGACCAGAAGTGCATCTAAAAAGTTATTGTATTCATTTTCTTTATCAATGAGCTTAACAAAGTCTATAGGATTATCTACAAAAACAGATTTTATTCGTTGTTGCTCCCCATAGAGTCGTGTATTTACATTTTCAAATGCAATTGAGTAGCCGTAACCGATGCTATCTTTACTATTAGAAAGTAGCTCACTTATATTTTTATATTGGCTAGCGTAGCTATCTTTTATATTTTCTTTGCATCCACGGTAATACCAAGGAAAGAATCTTTGCGTTTGATTGATAGAGAGAGTTTCTCTTGTTTCGTTGCGCAAAAATTCCTTCCATTTTTTTAATGCACTATTTTTAATGTCACTGTATGCCATTATCTATCTCTCTATATTCCTCAATCGTCATACTACTTATAGTTGAAGTATTACTATTTGCTTTCTTCTCAATTAAGTGAAGAGAAGAAACATGGCCCTCAACAAGATTAATACCATTACGTGGAGTAACAACCATTAGCTGAAGATCTAACTCTTTAAAGAGGGATAGAGCGTATTCGCTGTTGAGGTTATCACTCTTACTGAATGCTTCGTCTAGGATAACAAATCTAAATGGCCCTTTAGCTTTTTCCTCCTCTCTATCTAACCCATATTGATAAGAAAGTGCTGAAGCAAGAATTGTGAAAGTAAGCTTTGCTTTCTCTCCTCCAGAGAGAGATGCTGTGTCCGAGTAGATACGAACATTTTCCATTGCTGTATCTTCATATACAATAAAGCGATACTTATTTCTTAAGTCTAAAACTTTTCTTCTAAGAATAGTGTCATTGTTGTACTTATCAAGGAAGGCCTTTATCTCATTGTATATTGACTTCTTTTCATCCTCGTTACTATTTCTAAGCTTAATCCTATCTGGAATAGCTGTTCTTAGCATTCTACTAAAAACAATGTAGTCTTTATCATTTAAATTTTTAGCTTCAAGTCTTAAGTGTGTCTTCTTTTCTTTATTAAAAGGTATGATTTGAAGATTACGATTAAGTATTCTAATGGCATTGATTATCTCTTTATCCCAACTATTTAAAGCTTCAGCAAGGGTGCCAATTACATTTGAGAGGGATTGCTCAAGGTAATTATTGAAGTCATCTGTATATTGAGATAGATCATTATCCTTAAGCTCTATATATAGATTTTTAAAATCTGAATAGTAGGCTGGATCTGCAATTAAGGACGGAAATTCTCCACGCCATGAAATATCTTGTTTAATAGATAAAGGAGGATTGATAAAATCCTTCATAGATGAGATGAGAGCTTCCCTAAGAGCATAATAAGCATTTTCATTGTTCTCTTTTTCTCTTCTTAGACTATCGAATAGTTTACTATAGAGTTCTCTTAGTTCATCGAGACAAGTATATTTTAAAAGAGAAGAGTAAGAGGAGACAAATGTCTCAATGGCTACTTTGTTTTCGCTTTTCTCTTTGTTTTCAGAGAGTTTGGAGTAAGTATCTTTAGCGTTTCTTAGTCTTATTTCTTTTTCTGTCTTTTCCTTAATTAACTGATCTTTTTCATTAGAGAGTTTATTTATGTTGAGTCTTATCTCTTGTAGTTTATTTTCAATATCTAGATAAGAAGGATTTTGCTTAATAAATTCTTCCTTTTCTTTTATCTTTTCATTTAAGCTTAGACGAACTGAAGCAATATCTATGTCATCAAAGGATTCAAAGTTTTTTAGACTGTCTAGGTCTCGAATTATATAGCTATTTTGTTTAATGATTCTTTCATATCTTCTTTTAGTTTCTTCTTCACTATATTTTTCGTCTTCTAAATTAGATAGGTCTAAGTGTAACTCTTCAATTCTATTCTTATTTGACCAACCTAGGTAATGATTATTTTTCTTTGTAAGAGGATCCTTTGTATCATTCTTGAGAATATAGTTCTCGTTTTTAACTAGATTATTCTTTAAGAGTGAGTACTCTTCAGTCTTAAAAGTGTTTATGTTTTGAGAAAAAGAATAGTTTATAGTTTCTCCTAGATAATCCTTAATCCATTGTTGCAGCTCTTTCTTTTCATCTTTTATTTCAATTTTCTCAAGAAGTAATGATTCTTTTCTTTCAAGAACTAGGTTTTTTTCTCTTTTAATGATACCAATTTTTCCGTTTAAGTCTGTGCTATTCAGAAAGCCGAGAACTTTATCAAAATCATCTGGTGCTACAAGGAGCGATAGAGCGTATGGTTCTAATAGGCTTTCAAGTGTATTTTCCCATTCTTTTTCGCTCTCTTTTACTCTAATTAATTCTCCTAAGAAAGGTAGATTTGATATAGAAACGTCAGTTTCGTTTGCAATCATCTCTCTTAGCTTAATCAACTCTTTAGGAATATTGTTGTCTCTTTGCTCTAAGCTAGCTAGTTCTTCTTTAATTTGGGTAATATCACTATCTATTAAGGCGATTGTCTTGATTATTTCTTCTCTGTTTTTTTCATTAAGTATATTTTCTTCTTCATATTTATCAATAAGAGAAGGTGTGTCATTTTTAATATTAAAGAAATCATCACTTGTGTTTTCAAAGGACAAAGAAACTGAATTAGATTTTAATCTGAATAAAATATTTTGATATTCTTTTAGTTTATTATGCTTAGACTCTTCTTCTAGAGTTAATCTTTCAATTATTCTCTCATATTCTCTTATTGTTTCAGCAATCTTATTGCTTGATGAAAGAGATAGCTCAAGCTCTCTTAATCTTCTTTGCTCCTTTTCATTATCATTAATCGTAGATGAGATGGCTAATACTTCATTTTCTGTTTCTTTTATCTCTTCTTCACTAAGGCGTAGTGAGTGAAGGATAAACCATCCTTCTAAGCCCTCAAGGCAATCTCGAAGAGAGTTAAGCTTTACCTCTTTTTGTGTAAATTCATCTCCAATAGATATTGTCTTAGAGAGCATCTCAATTTGTTTTTTTATCTGTCTTATCTTTCTATCAATCTCTGTTAGATTTGAAAACTCATTATTTAGTGTTTCATATTCAGAAATTGGACTTTTGTCACTAAGCATGTATTGCCTTATAAAGGTAGTAACATCGCCAAGGACCTTAAGCCCTACAGTTTGCCCAAATAGTTTTAGGGCATTATCGCTTTGTAGTCCAAACTTTTCCATAAAAAAGTTTTTGTATTGTGCAAATGAATCAAAAAGTCGAGAGGAATAGGCTTCTGTAATGAATCTAACCCATTTAGCGTTCTGACTTATTCTTGTGTTATTCTTCGCGAGAATGCTCTCTATGTCTTCGATCAATAATTCCTTCTCAGTAATTATCTTTAAACACTTTAAATCTTCACCAGAGAAGTATCTAACCTGTAAAAGAGAAAGATATTTTTCACTAACAGGTTCAAAGAAGATGCCATTAATAATTGAGATAACCTCATTCTTCTTTCTTAAGTATTCTTTAACACTTCCTTCTCCATCAGCTTTTGAGCCAATGGCACCTAGTGTGTAGTTCTCTTCATCTCTTTCTCGCTTTTTGTTACTTTCAGATGACAGGTTATAAAAGCGAAGATTATAAGGAATAAGAAGAGTAAGGATTGCATCAACAGTTGTTGTTTTACCACTACCATTTAGACCTGTGAGGATTGTAGATTTACTGTCGAAGAATAAGGTTTCAACTTTCTTATCAAAAACACCCCAATTGAATAATTGCAAGGTTTTTAATCTATAACCAGAATTATTGTCGCTAAAAAGATCTCTCATTGTTTTTCCTCGTTCTTATTTATGGTAGCCTTCATTTTCTCTAGTAATTCTTTCATAAAATTAGCATCTATCTTTGCTTTAATTATTGGAGAGATTTCAAATTCTGTATCATCATCAATAATAGTGCCATTAAGTTTTTCAGAGGGACAAAAAAGATATGTTAATTTACATAGACTACGTAGAGTAGAATCTAAGTTCTTTATCATCTTTGTTTCATCTGCTTTGTCTTTTGAAAAGCTCTTATATAGTCCATATATTTCACTTTTTCTGAGAATAATAGCTTCGTTTTCGCTTTGGTTATTTTCAGCTTTATCTAATTCGTTGCGCAAAAGAACTAGAAGCATTGAAGCACTATATGAAAGCTGTGTTTTTTTTATTAAACGAGGAAGACTTTGATAGGAGTTTTCCTCTGTTGTATACTCATCTTCCATACCTCGTTCTAAGTTGTCATCAATTTGTTCTAAAAAGGCATAATTATCAATTGTATCGATAAAGACAACAAGGCCAATAGTGGAAAAGTATTCGTTAATGGCATTTCTATAACTAAGAAGAGTATTCCAAATCTCATTCTTTTCTTGTGTCTTGTAGATAGGGCCTTTTAAAAGTTTAATAGCAACTGGTGCCCATGAAGTGTTATTTTGCATAGAAAGTTACCTCATCAAGTAGAACTGTATATCTCTTATCATTCCAAGAGTAAGTAATCTCTTCTTTTCTTTCTTTATTAATAGCATAGATGTCTCTTTTTTCTGCTAGTGATATGTAATAGATTATCTCTTCAAGCCCCTTTAAAATAGGGTAGTAAGAGACCAACTCTGAGAGAGTAAAGGAACTTTTCTTTGTTAAGAAGAAGTACTCATTAATGTTGTTTTCAAGTTTCTTTTCATCTATATAAAATTCACTCTTTAGTGCTCTAATGGCATCGGTGTTACTTGTTTTGTCTTCATAGAGAATAATAGGTGTGATGTTTTCTTCTTTTTCTAATCGTAATGTTCTTGAAAGAGGAAAAGACAAATCAGGTTCTGTATTAAGAGACATAGTTATTTTCTCTTGAGCTTCTTCATTATTCTTTAGCGATGCTGCTGTAGCCTTTAACTCTGAAAGAAGTTTTATTAGACCTTTTCTTTCACTCTTACTTTTAGTTGCCATTACCTTACTCATTCTTTCTGTGAGAATTGAGTTCTTTTTTACAACACGTTTACCTGCATCATAAAAAAGAGAACGAAGAGAGCGAAGAAACGAGTCGTCATAATCTATCTCTTCTCGTTTAAGGTTTTCTTCAATTTCATCGGTAAGACGTGTTATCTGGTCTTCTTGATTCCTCATCATGTAGGCCCAGAAAGATTCAAAAGACTGGCCTTGAGGAGAAGAGTAGAGTTCTTTATGAAGAGAAAGGGAGTAACCAAGAAGAATCTTTTTGTTATCATCAACATCGGCTTGCTTAATGGCAATGTTATTCATAATTTGCCTAAAGTTTTCCTCTAGCTGACTAAATTCTCCAAGCATTTCTCTGCCATGTTTTTCCAAGTCCATTAGGTACTCTTTTGTTTTTCTTGTGTCAAAAGTCTTTACCTTATTTGTTTTCTGTATTTCCGCCTTCTCTGCCTGTAGTTCTTCAATTTGTTTTTCTAGTTCTTTAATTCTTTCTTTTGGATTTCTATTTATGTTGTTGGCAAGACTTTTTAGTTGGGTAAGGATGTAGTTAAAGCTACTTTCAGTTGTTATTTCATTGCTATTAATGATTCTGGCAATAAATGGCAATAGTCGCGATAGTCCAGCATCAAGCTCTATAATCTCTACTTTTTCTTGATTGCGATAACGTCTTATGTAGTGCTTTCTATCGCTAAGCCATGATTCGATATATGCTCTAATTCTACTAGATATATCTTTTGTCGATATTAGCTCTTCTTCATCTTCCTGTATTTCTCTTTCAAATTCGTCTTCAGCTTCGCTATTTTCAGAGAGAAAAACCTCCAGTTTTGAAGCAAAATCATCATAAGTGAGAGAAGAAACACTGTTGAGATAGAATGTATTATATAAAAATGCAATTACAAAAGGCGCACTCTTAGCTCTAATGATACTAAGACCTGCGTCTTTGTTTATAATTTCGTTAATTTCTCCAATTGATATCGCTCTCAAAATAAACCCAACTTTTCCTCATTATAAGGAATCGTTGGGTTTTAAAGCTATATATTTAGTTCAAATTTGTTTCAAGCCAAAGCTTGATTTTATCTTTCTTATTAGTCCAGTCCTCCTCACTTCCTGTTCCAACTCCAAGATATTTTAACTCCATCTTTAGATATGATGCCATCTCATAGAAAGCATCATGAAGTATTTTATACTCTCTGTCGTTATCGTTACTTTCTCCTCCATTAAGAACTACAACAAAACGCTTTCCTTCGAGGAGAGAATAATCCAAAGCATAAAGACGATCGATAAAAAGTTTTGTTTGCGCTGTTACTTGCCACCAATAAATTGGAGAAACAATTACAATTGTATCTGCATCTATAATATCTTTATAAAGAGGTTGCATATCATCCTTTTGAATGCATTCGCCTTTATTTATATCTTTACAATAGTCACATGCGTGGCATGGATTTATTCTTGTTTTTCTTAAGTGAACTAATTTTCCTTGTGTAATATCTTTGGAAATATCAGCAATTCTATCGCTAAACATACCCTCTCTTGGGCTTCCTGCTATAATTAGAGTGTTCATAGCTTCTCCTTCTCATAGTGAAGATAATAAACAAAATTAGAAAAGCAAAAAATAATTTAAGTAACGTAAAGAAATTACAAAAAATACATTAATAAATAATAAAATTTTTTAAAAAAAGTTAA
>DHMZ01000128.1:2918-4936 GCA_002406055.1 Spirochaetales bacterium UBA4629 | reverse complement strand
TTATCTCCTTCTTCATGGATTAAAGGACTACAGTCAGTAATTGAATCAGAAGGTGTATTCTTGTTTGCATCATCTATGTAAATGCTGCCATTTTGTAGAATATAGTTATTCGTATTATTACCAAAAGTAGCAACTGCATCTTTATTACTTATTTCTTTGTTATCAATATCGCCAGGTTTGAATATATATCGTTTGCTATTATTATCTTCTCCAATAAAATACCCATCACCAAAGTATTTGACATCTGTGAATTTTGATTTTTGAAAATCTAAACTTTCAGGATTTTTGCCATAATAAACA
Source organism: Spirochaetales bacterium UBA4629 (assembly GCA_002406055.1). Lineage (GTDB taxonomy): Bacteria > Spirochaetota > Spirochaetia > Sphaerochaetales > Sphaerochaetaceae > Ornithospirochaeta. Next base: position 4,636 of record DHMZ01000128.1, on the reverse strand, counting down.
TAGTTAGTTATATTATCTTCATCTTTCAAAACAAAAGCATAATTACCATTTAAATCTGTATAAGAAGATGAATAATGTTTACCGTTTAATATTGGTAATTCTTCTGTATTCTCTTCTGTAACCTTATACCATTTATTTTCTTCTTCATTATAATAAACTAGTTCCCATTTTGAGTTTTCTATTTTTGCATAGATTACTTCCTGAGCATCATTACCTGTTAAGTATTTCTTGGAACTATTATTATCACCTGTGGCAGAATAAAGAAATACACCATCTGAAGATGCTACAAGGTAGCTATCATTGTTGTTACTATCTTTTGCTAAAACAGAATGGATTGTATAACTCTCCTTTTTTTCTGAAAGAGCAGCATCCTGAAATAAGCCTGTATTTGAATCCATATTACATGAAGAGAGTAATAGGGCAAGAAGAAGTATTGTTGATATTACATTAATTGTTTTTTTCATTTTTTTCTCCACATTAATGACGATATGATGCAAAGAGCTGAGCAGGAATAGAAGAGTGGTATCCATTCTTCTCACTCTTGAAGTAAAGCTCAGGAGTAAAGCTAATGCCACCTTTGATACCTAGTGCCCAATTATCTGTAATGAAGTACCTTGCTCCAACAGATAGCGTTGTGCAAAGAGCGAACATAGACTTATTGTTGTACGAAAGATAATTAAAGCCCACACCTAAAGAAATAGGCAACTCAAATTTTCCCTGGACAGGAAGGTAAGTAACTTTAAAAAGTAACGGTACTTGAGTAAAAAGCTTTTCGTCTAAACATCTATTAAACTGATAGCCAATTTCTCCACCGATAGCAATTTTGCTGGTTGTAAAAACTTCATAGTCAATAGAGCCATAGCCACCAATATTGAAGTGTGTGCCATCTTCTCCCCAGAAGTATCCTGTTTGGAATTTATCTCCAATTTTTACTGTATTAGTAAAAGGTAAATCGACACCAACTGTAATGGTAAAGATCTGAGAGCCTGTGTCATAATAGTCTTCGGCACCAAGATTAAATGATAACAAGAGAGTTAGTACTAAGCATATAGTTAATATCTTTTTCATAACCTTATTATATGTTAATTATCTCTCTCTTTCAAATTGGTCTTGTTAGAGAAATTAAGAATGGAGTATTATCATAGAGTGATAGAATTAAAGTGCAAAGAATTATCAAAAAGTATACTTTCATCAATTAAAGAAGAGACAAAACTCTTTATACAAAAAGAAAATAGAGCTCCAGGCCTTGCTGTAATACTTGTTGGAAATAATAGCGCAAGTAAGAGCTATGTTAAGTCAAAGACCAAAAGAGCTGAAGAATTAGGCTTTGTGCATTTTCAGTATTCTCTAAGTGAAGATTCTTTGGAGAGCGATGTTTTGTCTTTGATTGATGATTTAAATAATGATGATAGGATCGATGGAATACTCGTTCAACTTCCGCTTCCTAAGACTATTAATCCCGATAAAGTTATTGCAAGAATAAATCCTGAAAAGGATGTAGATGGCTTTACGCCAACGTCTCTTGGCTTATTAGCGCTTAATAGGCCTTCCTTTGTTCCATGTACACCTCTTGGCATTGTTGAAATATTCAAAAATTTTAATATTGAAACAAAAGGGAAGAGAGTTTGTATAATCGGAAGATCTAATATAGTTGGTAAGCCTCTTATGATGCTTTTATCAAATCCAGGCTTTGATGCTACTGTTACACTATGCAACTC
>DHMZ01000128.1:0-2817 GCA_002406055.1 Spirochaetales bacterium UBA4629 | reverse complement strand
AGCTATGATGATAGATTCTTCCTTTGTTAAAGATGGCGCTGTTGTAATCGATGTAGGCATTAATAGAGTAGAAGACAAAAATAGTGAAAAGGGTTATGTAATAAAAGGCGATGCAGATTATTCCTCGTTTGAAAACAGAGATGTTTCTATTACTCCAGTTCCAGGAGGAGTTGGCGTAATGACTGTAACAATGCTAATGGCAAATACCCTTAATAGTGCAAAGAGAAGATTAAGTAAATGAAGTATTTAATAGAAACTTATGGTTGTCAAATGAATACGGCAGAGAGTAATGCGATAGAGATAATTCTAAAGGGAAGAGGGTTAGAGTGTACAGATAACCCTAATTTAGCTGATGCCGTAATAATTAACACTTGTTCAGTAAGAAAGACAGCTGAAAATAGAATATGGGGACGACTTGGCTTTTATCATGCAATAAAGAAAAAGAGAAATCTCATTCTTATTGTAACAGGTTGTATGGCCTCAAGAATGAGAGATGAGCTAAAGAAAGAAGCTCCTTTTGTAGATTATGTAGCAACCAATGATGAAAAAGATAAGATAGCTGATTTTATCCTCAATGGATCAGTGGAAGAAAAGAGTAGTTACAATTTTCTGACATCCTATTATAAAGAAGGCGAGTTCTCTTCATATGTTCCAATTATGAATGGTTGCAACAACTTTTGTTCTTACTGCATTGTTCCTTATGTGAGAGGTAGAGAAATTAGTCGTGATACTCTCTCTATAATTAACGAAGTTAAATTTTTAGATAGTAAAGGTGTAAAAGAGATTACACTCCTTGGTCAAAATGTTAACTCTTACCATTCAACCTATATGGGAAAGGATGTTGATTTTCCGACACTTTTAGAGTTAATTACTCCATATATGAATAACATCATATTTGTTAGATTCGAATCTCCACATCCAAAAGATTTTTCTTCTCATCTAATAGATGTTATTGCTACTAATGAAAAGGTTGCAAAACATATACATCTTCCAATGCAATCTGGTTCAAGTCGAATCTTAGAGCTTATGAATAGACATACGACAAGAGAGAAGTTTATAGCCCTTGTTGAAGATATGTATTCTCGTATTCCGTCGCTGACTTTATCAACAGATGTAATTGTTGGTTTCCCTTCTGAAACAGAAGAGGAATATGAAGAGACTCTCTCTATGATGGATATTATGAACTGCAGTGAAGCCTTTATGTATTATTACAACCCACGTGAAGGTACTCGTGCAGAGAAAATGGATAAGCAAATTGATGAGAGAACCAAGACAGCTAGACTTGAAAGATTAATCAACGAACAGCTAGAAAGACAGAAAGTAATAAGAGAAAATGCCCTTCCAATAAAGAGAAGAGAAGCTATTATTACCTCTCTTTCTCGAGATGATAAAGAGCGTTATCTTGCTCGTGATGAACATAACTATTACTACTCATTTAGTCCTATAAAGAATCACAATATAGGAGATAGAGTATTTATAGATGCTAATGAATTAAGTGGAAATACATTCAGAGGTGTTGAGATTGAATAAGGATTTTTCTCTTTTTCTGTCTATGCTAGAAAGTAGCAAGCACACTGTTGTTCTAACTGGTGCTGGTATTTCGACTCTTTCTGGCATTCCTGATTTTCGTTCATCTAATGGTGTCTATTCTAAGAAATTTGGCAATCTTAATGTTGAAGATCTATTAGATATTTCCTTCTTTAAAGCTCATCCTGAGGAGTTCTATTCTTGGGCCAAGGATGGATGGTACAATATGGAGAATTATAAACCAAATATAGTTCACCATGTTTTGCATCTAATGGAAAACAAAGGTTTATTAACAGAAGGCATCTTTACCCAGAACATTGACTCGCTAGATAGAAAAGAGGGTAGTAAGAAAGTCTATGAACTTCATGGTTCATTAAGTAAGAGTATTTGCTTAGAGTGTGGTAGAGAGTATAGCTATGAAGAGACAAAAGAGAAGATTCTTTCTAATGGAGTTCCATATTGCACATACTGCAAAGGCTTATTAAAACCAGATATTATTTTCTATGGTGAAAATCTTAATGAATACATAATACGTAAAGCACAAGAAGCATTTACTTCTGCTGACTTGGCAATTGTTTTAGGCTCATCACTTGTTGTTAACCCTGCTAGAAGTCTTCCTTATTTTACTCTCTACAATAATAAAAAGGTTGTAATTGTTAATAGAGATGAAACATATCTAGATGATAAAGCTTGCTTCGTCTTTAGAGACTTAGAAGAATGGGGAAAAGAGATGTTAGACTATCTAGAGAAAAAATAAATGCTTTATTTACTTTATTCTTTGAGAGAAAATGATTATATTCTAAATAACACCTTTGGGGGTGTTTTGGTTTCGACTGGCTTTGCTATGCTAGGGACTGCGAATCAAGAGCTGACTTGTTAAACCGGCAAAAACAAATAAATGCTAAAAAAGAAGATGACTATTCAGTCGAATCTGAAGCATTTGCTCTCGCTGCGTAAGCGTTAGCAAAAAGAAGGGAGATTAAGTCTCTGGTTGAACTTCTTCTTTTACAAAGGAGACTTATTTATTAAGAATACCTTGGCTTAATAAAGAAATTTAAAGGTTGCTTCATCTATAACGTTTGGATTGTTACCTAATAGATGACTAAGACTAGAAACATTCCTACATTCGTAGACGTCTTTAGGTGGACTGTTAGGACGGGAGTTCGAGTCTCCCCACCTCCATTAAATGGCTCATATTTATATGGGCCCTTTTCTTTGCTTTAAAATAAGCAAAAAAAGAATTTTATACATTTTAGAATTTATGAATAAATATTTAAAAATAAAATTAAT
>DHMZ01000042.1 GCA_002406055.1 Spirochaetales bacterium UBA4629 | reverse complement strand
CACCTTTCAATTGATGAGTTCAAGAGAAAGTACTCGTCATATGTTACAAGTCCTACTATTTTTTCTCAAAAGGATTATAGCCACAGTTCAGATATTACTGCTTATCCATTTTATCTTTCATCCTTTGTATTTGAAAATGAATAGGATTTTTTAGCGAATAGCAAAATGAGAAAATAATAATACTCAAAAACATAAATTTGATAGATACTCTTTCTTATGTATAAATACTTTATTCTTTCTGCTTTTGCTCAGATAGCTATATCATCATATGCTCCATATATACAAATTGCCTTACGCAACAAAGGCTATAGCCATTCGAGAGTTGGAGTTGTAATGGCGATTGGTCAAGCTTTTGCCATTGTTGGACCTGTTTTGATTTCTTTTCTTTCAGATAAAAAAGGAAAGACCAAGCCATTTTTACTCTTAACTGTTATTTTAAGCATACTATTTGGGATTCCTTTCTTCCTATCTACTAATCTTTATGTTGTTATAGTGGCAACATGTGCCTTAGATGCAGTTTTTTGGTGCTTTAATCCTCTCTCAGATGGTTTTATAAATCGTAAGCTCGGTAAAGAAGGCTATAAATATGGCAAAATAAGAGCATGTGGAACCTTTAGCTATATGATAGCGCTAGTCACATTTGCTTTTTCTGGCTTTCCTAAAGAGACAGAGAATAAATCAATTTTGACATGTTTTATTATTGCTCTTTCCTTATTGTTTTTTGCAATTTTAATACAGACGGATGATATAAGAGATAAGAGCAATGACAAAAAAAGGAATCGTTTTTCTTTTTCTTGGTTTAGCAAGGGATACTATCTCTTTATGTTGATAGTTTTCTTTACTAGAATCGGACAGTCTGTAATAGAGAAGCTCTTAGCTTCTTATATGACAGAAGAGCTAAAACTCGGAGGCAATTTTACTCTCTTTGTTTCTATTGGAGCTCTCTTCGAGTTCTTCTCAATGATTTTGTTTGGTCGTTTATTGAAAAAGAATAAAGTAACACCTTTCTTTATGCTCTCTCTTTCTGCAATCGCTCTTACAGTAAGATTATTATTATATTTGATTCCAAATATCTACGTATTTGCTTTTGCCCAAACATTGCATGGCTTAACATTTGGCGCTTTACATGTTGCTGCAACAACATATACATCTAGGAGTGTAAATAGCTCGCACTACGAGGTCGGAATGACTCTTTATTGGGCAATAGCAACTAACCTCGCAGAGCTTATTGGTTCTCTATTTGGTGGCTTTATTATTGAAAAATTAGGTTATAGTAGCCTCTTCGCTATCTACTCAACATTCCCACTTATTGGCTTTATTCTTTGCTTTGTACTAAAGAAAGAGATAGAAGAGAAGCCTTCTTCTTTAGTTTCCTAAAGTATAACAGGTAGGTTATTGTAATTAAGACAGAACATAGAATCCAACCAAATGGGTAACCCATAGCTATTGGTAGGACTGTATTTGAAATGAAGTTTTTCATAATAAAAAGGTAGCATTGTCTAGCAATAACAAAAGAGAAGAGCATTATAGCCATTGGAAGCTGGCTGTTACCTGCGCCACGAAGTGCTGAGCCATATACTTGGTTAAATGTACAAACAATGTAGAAAGGTGAAATTACTCTTAAAAATAGAGATCCATACTTTATTACTTCTACTTCGTCTTTGCTAATGAAGAATTCTACAACATATGGTGAGAAAATGATAATTGGAAGGAGGAAAAATATGGTAGAAAGTAGTCCAAGGATAAGTGCTCTATTAGCACCTTTTTGTGCTCTTTTTATCTGTTTTGCTCCAATGTTTTGCCCAACAAATGTCATTGAGGCGAGGCCAAGGCTTTGCATAGGTAAGAATAGAAGCTGATCCACCTTAGTATATGCTGTCCAACCTCCCATAACATCAGAGCCAAAATAGTTTATATATGACTGAACAAAGACATTAGAGAAAGCTGTAATAGACATCTGTATTGCAGATGGAAGACCAATTAATACAATAGATTTCAATATTTTTTTGTCAAGGCAGAGCTTTGAAAGAGAGAGTCTAACATCAGTCTCTGTTCTAAATAAGAAAAGTAAAACCAAGAATGCGGAAATTGCCTGCGCAATTATTGTTGCAATAGCAACTCCACTAGTTCCCATCTTAAAGAAAATAACAAAGATGAGGTCCATAATAATATTTAAAACAGCAGAAACAACTAAGAAAATAAAAGGAAGACGTGAGTTTCCTACTGCTCTAAAAATAGCAGAACCCATGTTGTAAATTAAAAGGCCGCTTACCCCTGCAAAGTAAATATAAAGATATATTTCTTGCTCTACTCTTACTTCTTCTGGAGCCTTTACTATATCTAAAAAGAAAGGGACAAGAAGAAGGCCTAGAATAGTTACTGCAATTGAAATAATTATAAAGAAAACAAAGAACGTATGTACTGCCTTACTAACGTTTTCTTTATCTCCTGCGCCAAAGTATTGTGAAATTACAACGCTTGCGCCAGTAGCAAAGCCCCCAGCAAAGCCGATAAGCATATTAACAATTGAGCCAACTGTTCCAACTGCTGAAAAGCTATTCTTTCCTACAAAGTTACCAACACACCAAGTATCAAAAGTATTGTATAGCTGCTGAAAAATCTGTCCTAAAAGTATAGGAAG
>DHMZ01000013.1:3043-3297 GCA_002406055.1 Spirochaetales bacterium UBA4629 | reverse complement strand
ATTGTCTTTCCTTCCTGAGGTGTGTGAGAGAACTCAACATCTTCAGGTCTGATACCAAATGTAACCTTCTTTCCAACATATGGAGAGAGGAATTTAGCCTGTTCTGGTGTTACATCGAGAGAGAAAGAAGCACTCTTAAGAGTTGTCTTATCTCCATTCTTTACAACATCAACATTGATGAAGTTCATTGGAGGGGAACCAATGAAGCCAGCAACAAACTTATTGTTTGGCTCATTATAGAGTTCCATAGGTCC
>DHMZ01000013.1:0-2873 GCA_002406055.1 Spirochaetales bacterium UBA4629 | reverse complement strand
TTAGCATCCAAGTTAGATAATGGTTCGTCGAAAAGGAAGACTTTAGGGTTACGTACGATAGCTCTTCCTACTGCAACACGCTGGCGCTGTCCACCTGAGAGAGCCTTTGGCTTTCTTTCAAGAAGAGCTTCGATGTCGAGAAGCTTAGCAGCTTCTTTTACTCTCTGATCAATCTCTTCTTTTGGAAGCTTCCTGATCTTAAGACCAAATGCCATGTTGTCATATACAGTCATATGAGGATAGAGAGCATAGTTCTGGAATACCATTGCGATGTCTCTGTCTTTTGGAGGAACGTCGTTCATGACCTTTCCGTCAATAGTGAGAGTACCAGAAGAGATGTCTTCAAGACCAGCAATCATTCTGAGTGTTGTACTCTTACCACAACCTGAAGGACCAACGAGAACAACAAATTCCTTGTCTGCAATTTCAATGTTAACGTTATCTACAGCCTTAACGCCACCATCGTAAATCTTGCAGATATCTTTTAGACTTACTGCAGCCATTTGTTTTCTCCTTATTTAGTTCTGAATACTATTTTCTCTCAAAGAAATGCAAAAAACAAAGAAAAAAAGAAAAAAATACAATTATTTTATGTTGATAAAATCCATTTATCTTCTTTAAACTGTCTAAAAGGTTAAAATTGGTCAAATAAGCTATGCCGAAGATTTTTTCAAACGTTGAAAGGGAAAGAATAGTTGAGAATTTACAAACTGCAGCATCTACTGCATTGAGTCAGTATGGAGTGAAAAAAACAACTGTAGATGATTTGTGCTCTTCTTGCCATATAGCAAAAGGAAGCTTTTATCTTTTCTTTGAGTCAAAGGAGGACTTGTTTCTTTCTTTGGTAGATGTCTTTATTGAAAAGGTACAAAAGTTCTATTTAGATATGCTCCAAAACCTTGATGAAAACCATATTGTAACATCCTTAACTGAAGTCTTTTTTTCAATTGCTAAGCTTTTCTATCATAACGGTATGTTTCGTTTTTTTGATAGCGAGAATATTGCATTAATAAAAAGGAAGGTAAGTACAAAAAGACTAGAGAGTGTAAAAGAGGATGAAAAAAAGGCCTTTTTAGAACTCTTTTCCTATTTTTCAATAGATAATGAAGAGGACATAAAGGCCTTTATTAGAGGATATAAAGCTATTCTCCGTCTTTATTTATTCAATGATGATATTTTAGAGACGGAGAAGACTATAAAATTTCTTATTCGTGGTCTTGTTCTTCAGATGGTTGAGTAGAGTTATCCTTCTCGATAATAACGCGCTGAATGCGCTTATCCTCAATTTTAAGGACGTGAATTTTAACTCCATCTACCGATAAATCAAACTCTTTGCCATCTTCAGGAATTGTTGAAAGGGTAGACATTACAAGTCCACCAATTGTGTCATAATCTTCGCTTTCTGGAATATTAAGATTAGTTTCCTTATTTAAATCTTCGATAAGAGTATCGCCACTAACACTCCATTTGTTATCGCTGAGTTTTACGATTTCTTCTTCCTCTTCGCTATCAAACTCATCGTAGATATTGCCAACAATTTCTTCAATCAAGTCTTCCATTGTGATTATACCTGCTGAAGAGCCATATTCATCGATTACGATGGCCATGTGAACCTTATTAGCTTGCATATCTTCGAAGAGTTTATCAGCATGGATTGAGTCTGGAACAAGATAAGGTGCTCGAATAAGACTCTTAAAAGGTTTCTTTTCATTACTAGTCATGTTTAAGAGGAATTCTCTAGCAATCAAAATACCTTTTACATCATCATGATCTTCACCATATACAGGAAAACGAGAAAATCCTGATTCTCTTATTGTGTTGAGAATCTCTTCTTCGCTACTATCTTCTTGGAGCCATAGTGTATCTGCATCTCTAGTCATGACATCATCAACGGCGATGTCGTTGAATTCAAATACATTCTGAATCCATTCTTTTTCATCTTCTTCGATAGTTCCAGATTCCCCTGAAGCATCTACCATTAAACGAATGTCTTCTTCTGTTACTTCTTCATCGTTTCCATCGGTCTTAAGATGGAAAATCTTTAGCACTAAGTTTGTGCAAAAAGAGAGAAGGGCAACAACAGGCTTGAAGAAAACAGCAAGAGCACTAACAATAGAGACAGATTTTCTTGCCCAACCTTCTGCTTTTTGCTGTGCAATTCTCTTTGGAACTAATTCACCAAAAATTAGTGTGAAAAAAGAAATAATTATTGTTATGAAAATGACAGATAGAGTATTAAGAAGACTTATTGAACCAGGGCATCCTAAACTTCTGAGCCATGCAACAAGGTGTTCAGAGAGTACATCTGCGGAGAATGCTGCTCCTAAAAAGCCGGCAAGAGTAATACTAATCTGAATTGTAGATAAGAAACCAGATTGGTTTTCTATCATCTTCACAAGTTTAGCTGCTGTTTTATCTCCCTCTTCTGCTTCTTTTTTTAAAGAAATTGAATTTAGAGAGATAACTGCAATCTCTGTTCCTGCAAAAAATGCGTTAACAAGAATAAGGAGAACTTGAAGTATGAGAGTGCTTTGTACTGTCATTTTTCCTCTCCTTTCTTATTTGTGGCGAGAGGAGGAACCTCATCCGATTGATTTGTGTTTTGAGAGTAATGGCTACTAGGGCCGCTTTCCATTCAGGTAATTCTGCCTTTGCACTTAATCTGTGCGTTGAAATTAAATTACTATTAATAATAAAAAAGGAATAGTAATTCGTCAATGGAATGACTACTAGAATGTAAATAGATAATGTTTCGCTATTAAACAAAATGAATCACCTCTAAATAGGCTACTATTGCTTATTCAAAGGTGATTTTATTCTGCTAAGATTAGTTAATCTTAATCTCTATTCTGCCCTTATTAGGTTCGACTTCC
>DHMZ01000126.1:795-6607 GCA_002406055.1 Spirochaetales bacterium UBA4629 | reverse complement strand
GGAAATACTATCAACACTAATAATGGTGTTGTCTATAAGCGAACTTGATAGCTTATATTCACTTGCGCCAGGAACCATTTTCCATTGTACTTTGTTATATGGCCTATAGTAATTATTTTCGTCTAGAACAGATTCTGCCTTTAAGAATGAGGCATCATGGAGAATGTAGCCAAGTGCAGTGTATTCTTCTTGCCCAAATATATTTGTAATAGTTTCTTTTCCACTCTGATAAAGGCTAGAAGACTCGCCTCTATTAGCTTTTACTGTATATAAAACAGAGTCATTAGTAATAACACTAGTCTCGTCATCGATATACGTAGTTGAAGTTATATTCTCTATTTCATCATACTCTTTGTATGTGTTATCACTAGGAGAATAGATAGATCTCTTGAGAGTATAAGAAGTAGCATTTTCAACTTCAGACCAAGTTACAACAATTTTAGATGTATATTCACCCTTTGTTGCATTAATAGTCTTTGGCGGAGCAAATAGAGAACCTTTTGCTATCTGCGATGGAGATGAGGTAATAGTGCTTGTTCTACCATCTTCTAGGTATGGAATAACAGTATATGTATACACTTCAGAAAGAGGTGTTGTGCCATCAAGATTTTCTATAGTAGTAGCTTTATCTATATATACCGTAGATGTAAACTTTCCAGGAAGTATGGTTCCATTCCTCATTATTTTGTAGTAACAAGCACCGGCTATCTTATCCCAAGAAAGTGTAATTTTTTCTGGATCTAAGCCGTTGTTTATGATTCTAGCGTTAATTAGTGCTGGACCGAAGACAGATCCTTTTTCTATCTCACTCCTTAGTTTAGGACTATCAGGTTGCTCTTTGTTATATATTTCGAGCATGAAGGAGACAAGAGAGCCGTCTGTCTCATCTTTCTTAGCCATTAATTTTGCACTTCCTTTCTCTGTATGTTCTAATTCATCCCAATTTGCTCCGTCATAAGAGTAGAGGAGTGTATAGACTAATTCGTCATCGTTATTTTCTTCCCAACTGATGTTTATTTCATCAATGGATGTACTATCACTAGCTTCTGTTATTACAGGAGAAGGAAGAATTGCGCCAACTATTTCGTCGTGAGATACATAGAAGTTGTCATTCTTATTCGTTACTTTAATTCTGTACTTATGCTCTATTTTGTCAGTAGCAGGTATATCAACAGATTTGAGAGTGTTGTCACTATGAATTATCAAGTTATCTAGAAGCTTTGAGCCTTCGTAGATTTCATATGTAAACTCTTCGCCATCTTCTTTGTATAGAGAGTTTTCATTCCAAGTAAGACGAACTACATTTACCCAATTAGAAGTTGCGCTTACGTCTGTTATTAAGTCTACTGCTTTTGTTTCGCCAAGGATGAAGTCTTCAGCAGACGTTAACTCAATAAGTGGTTTCTCTCCTAAAGCCACCTTAAATGTGAAAGAGTAGAATGTAAGAGGAGAAGATAAGTCTATAGTAAATGACTGTGATAACTCATAGCTTATTTTCTCTTTTGTTGGCTCTATAGTTCCAGTAGTTTTATCTAAAGGAGATCTTGTCGATAAATCTGTTTCAAGCCATCTTTCTCCACCAAGCTCCCAATTAATTTTGTCTTGAATAAATGGAGGATTATAATCAAAAGATAGAGTGAGAATGCCACTGTATTTGCTTTCATCTTGCTTGAATGTAAATTTGAGATTCTCAATTTTCCAGAGAGAATAGACATTTTCTATACTTAAAGCATCTTCTTCATCTTGGTAATAGTATATACCTTTGTATTTATAACCATTAATTATTCTGTAGCTATAGAGGGTGTTGTCTTCTACTTGTGTATCTGTAAAGCTATATCTTCCGTTCTCGTCTTCTGTTAGAGCGAGATCGATATCCTCCCAAGTTGATGATTCTGTAGCACGCTGAATGACGAAAGCTCTTTCTGCGCCGCTTACATCTGGCATCTTAGGTGGCATAAATGATAGCGTAATGCTTCCATCTTCTTCTCCTGCATCTGTTTTTATATCTAAAACAGGATCAGGATAGATTTTGCTATCTGTTTGCAGCGTGTATAGGTCACTCTTAATTGTATTAATTTTCTTTCCATTTTCATCAAGAATCTCTATTTGCACAAAGAAGTCATAATCAGTATCGATGTTAAATATAGAAGATGAGAATGAGTAAGAATCAATCATTTTTTCATTTTCAATTACAACTGGCTCATCCCATGAAGATGAAGATGATAGCTTTTTGTAAATTGAGATATTGTAGTCAAAGAGTTCTTTAGAACTTTCAAGAGAGGAATAGAGATTAGAAATATCCCAATAGAGGGTGATTGTTTTACCTCTTACTGCTAATGAAAGGTGAACTTCTCCATTAGTGCTGCCTTCAGTAAATGCACTAGGCTCAGAGTAGAGCACAATATTTGATTGAAAGTCACCCTTTATAATCTTTTGCGCAACTATTGAGAAAATATATGCGCTATTGGCCTTTACGGCTTGTAGCTTATATGAGTTTGATGAGACGATATCGAGAAGAGAAAAGCCTCGACTTTGAAGCTTTGAATACGGAGCATTGGACTCTAAGATTTCATTTATTGTTCCATATTTTTCTCGCTCGATTGCCCATATTTGATAGCTTGTAGCTCCTTCCGTTTTCTCCCACTTTAGTTCGATTGTATCGCTATAGCCGTTGCTTGCACGAACATTTGTTGGAGCAAGAGGTGAGGAGTATGGGTTAAAACTCTCATCCATTGAAAGTGGAGGAGAAGAGGGACATGATGTGAGAAATATTATAATTAAAAGAGTAGCTAGTATTGTTAGTATTCTTCTTTTCATAAATCAACCATTGAATGAATGTTTAGAGTGAAATGTTATAATTCTTTCATTCTTATTTCAATAGTTAACAAATTGTATATTATTTTTTTAAGTAACTAGCAATTAATAATCATAGTGATAAAAAAATATCCCATACGCTGTAAAAACATATGGGATAGTTAGATAGTTATAGTTTTCTATTAAGCTTCTTCAGTCCACTTTCTTCCGTAGTAAGAATCAAGATAGAGAGTCTTAATTTGACTAATTAGAGGGTAACGTGGGTTGCTTCCTGTACACTGGTCGTCGAAAGCTTTAACAGAAAGTTCATCAACTGCACTTAAGAATTCGTTCTCGTCAACTCCCCATTCTTTGATAGAAGCTGGGATGCCAAGTTCGGCCTTTAACTTTTCAATACCTTCAATTAAGGCCTCAACTCTTTCATTCATTGTCATAGTTGGAGTTGTAACGATGTATTCTGTATTCTTTGTGTCATTGACAGGAGTTGCAATGTAATCAGCAACACGAGCATAACGAGAAATTACAGAAGGGAATTCGTACTGAGGGAAAGCTGCCATCTTTGTAGGGTTATCATTTGCGTTGAAGCGAATGATATTTGTTAAAAGAAGCGCGTTAGCCATTCCGTGTGGTACATGGAACTGAGCTCCAAGCTTATGTGCCATTGAGTGACAGAGACCTAAGAATGCATTGGAGAAAGCCATTCCCGCCATAGTAGATGCATTGTGCACCTTTTCTCTTGCCTTCTTATCTGTTCCATCCTTGTATGCCTGTGGCAAATACTTAAAGATAATTCTTGCAGCTTCAAGTGAAAGAGCATTTGTATAATCTGTGCTCATAGAAGAAACAAGTGCCTCAAGAGCATGTGTTAGAACATCGAGTCCACAAGATGCTGTTAAGCCTTTAGGCTGGCCCATTGCTAGTTCGCTATCGATAATTGCCATGCTTGGCGTTAGTGCATAGTCTGCGATAGCCCACTTCATTCCTGTCTTTTCATCTGTGATGATTGCAAATGGAGTTACTTCACTACCTGTACCACTTGTTGTTGGGATACAAACAAGCTTTGCTTTCTTTCCCATATTAGGGAAAGCATAGACACGCTTTCTTATATCCATGAAGCGAAGTGCTAGGCCTTCAAACTTAACTTCTGGATGCTCATAGAGTAACCACATAATCTTTGCAGCATCCATTGGAGAACCACCACCAACGGCAATAATAATGTCTGGATTGAAGGCATTGACCATCTGCATAGCTACGTTGATTGTTCCAAGTGTTGGGTCTGGTTTAACCTGGTGGAAAACCTCTGTTTCAATTCCAATACCCTTTAAACAGTCTGTGATCTTATCGATCATGCCAGAAGAGAAGAGGAAGCTATCTGTAACAAGGAATGCTCTCTTTTTGCCTTCAAGTTCCTGAAGTGCAACAGGAAGACAACCATACTTGAAATAGATTTTTGGTGGAAGTTTAAACCAAAGCATGTTTTCTCTCCTTTCTGCTACAGTCTTTATATTTAATAGGTGTTTTGGTCCAACGTTTTCGCTTATAGAGTTATTTCCCCAGCTTCCACATCCAAGTGTTAATGATGGTTCGAGACGGAAGTTGTAGATATCACCAATAGCACCCTGAGATGCAGGCATATTGATTAGGACTCTGCTTGTCTTAACAATCTTGCCGTATGCATTTACCTTATCATCTTCCTTTTCATCGCAGTAAAGAACAGATGTATGGCCAAAGCCACCCATTGAGATAAGTTTAGCTGCCATTAATGATCCTTCTTCAAATGTTGAACACTCATACATTCCAAGGACAGGAGAGAGCTTTTCATGAGCAAATGGTTCATCAAGTGTAATCTTCTTTACTTCACCAATTAAAACCTTTGTTCCCTTAGGGACTGTAAAGCCAGCAATAGAGGCAATTTTCTCTGCACTCTGGCCAACAATTTGTGGGTTAACAGAACCTCTCTTTGGGTCGAGGATGATAGGAGAGAGTGCATTGAGCTCTTCTTTAGATAAGAAGTGAGCACCTTCTTCTTTTAGTAGTTTCTTTACTTCTTTATATACATTCTTATGGCAGATAATGGACTGTTCACTAGCGCAAATCATACCATTATCGAATGTCTTAGACATAAGGATAGAAGCAACAGCCATCTTTAAATTAGCGCTTTCGTCAATTAATGCAGGTGTATTTCCAGCTCCAACTCCGATTGCTGGCTTACCCGATGAATAAGCACTCTTAACCATTCCTGGACCACCTGTTGCAAGGATTAAGTTAATAAGAGGGTGCTTCATTAAGTAGTCTGTTTTTTCGAGAGTAGGGTCATCGATCCAACCAATAATGTTTTCAGGAGCACCAGCTTTGACTGCAGCATCAAGGACAATACGAGCAGCATCACAAGTACATTTTTTTGCTCTAGGATGTGGGCTGAAGATGATAGCATTTCTTGTCTTAAGAGCAATTAATGCTTTAAAGATAGCAGTAGATGTTGGGTTAGTTGTTGGAATAATACCACAGATAACACCCTTAGATTCTGCAATCTTCTTTATACCGAAGCCCTTATCTTCTTCGATAATGTCACATGTCTTGTCATCTTTGTATTTATTGTAAATATATTCAGCAGCAAAGTGGTTCTTAATAACCTTATCTTCAACTATTCCCATACCTGTTTCTTCTGTTGCGTCTATAGCTAGAGGAATACGTGCGTTATTAGCAGCAATAGCTGCAGAACGGAAGATTTCATCTACCTTTTCTTGTGGAAAAGTTGCATAAAGTCGTTGTGCATCTTTTACTTTAATTATTAAACTTTCGAGTTCATTCTGGCCTGGAAATAGTTCTTTATTATCAGACATTCTATTCGTCTCCTTATATCGATATAAACTTATAGATAAAATAATATGTATTGTCAATATGGTTTTATGTAAATTTTTTTATCGATAAGATAACTACATGTATTATAATAAAATACATTTTTAAAAATTTGCACATCTTGAAGAAAGCCGTATTT
>DHMZ01000126.1:0-709 GCA_002406055.1 Spirochaetales bacterium UBA4629 | reverse complement strand
ATCTTGAAGAAAGCCGTATTTTTTTAAAAAATAAAAAAGGATGGTTTTGTATGATTTTCAAACGAAAAGCTTATGCTCAGTTAAAAGACTGGAAAGAGAAATATAATGGAAAGTATGCTGCCCTACTAGAAGGACCTAGAAGAGTAGGAAAATCAACAATAGCCGAAGAATTTGCTAAAAGTGAGTACAAAACATACATCAAAGTAGACTTTTCAAATGCAACAAAAGAGGTCTTAGACGTTTGTTCTTCTATTAGTAATCTGGATCTCTTTTTTTTAAGATTGACGGCGTTGTATAACACAAAACTGTACGAGCGAGAATCTGTGATTCTATTTGATGAAATTCAGCTTCAACCAAAGGTTCGTCAGGCCATTAAGTTCCTTGTTAAAGATGGCCGTTACGACTATATAGAAACGGGTTCTTTGTTATCAATAAAGAAAAATATTAGTGGCATTGTTATACCTTCTGAAGAGCACAAGATTAGAGTTTATCCGATGGATTATGAAGAATTCTTATCTGCAACTGGAAGTAATAATTATGGCTTACTAAGAGAATTATATAAGAAGAAGCTACCAATTGGCCAAAGTGTAAATCGCTCTCTTATGCGAGATTATAGGATTTATATGGCTGTTGGAGGAATGCCTCAAGCTGTTGAAGCATATATTGAAAAAGCAAATTTTATGGAGATAGATGACACTAAAAGAAAGAT
>DHMZ01000004.1 GCA_002406055.1 Spirochaetales bacterium UBA4629 | reverse complement strand
TCTAGAGTTGAAAGCTTAACTCCTGCTGCTATTGAAATAAACAATCCCGCATTAAGAGACGAGAGAGAAGGGTAGATAGCCTTTAGTGTCTGAGGCTTTGTCGCAATTATGACTATATCGCTATTTTTTGCATCTTCCATGTTGTCTAATACTTGAACATTTAAGCCAGATGCAACCTTGATAGCCTTCTCTTTTGTCCTATTGTAAACAGATACAGAGTAGAGTGGAGAAGACGCTATAGCTTTTAGTATAGCTGATCCCATATTGCCACATCCAATTATAGCTACGCTTTTTTTTTCTTTATTCATTAATCCAAATCCTTATAGTCAAATGATGATAGAGCATCATAGACAACAACAGCAACGCTGTTAGATAGATTTAAGCATCTTACGCCTTTTATCATAGGGATACGAAAGCACCTATTAGAAAAGCTATCAGTAATGCTTTTATCTAGACCAACAGATTCTTTACCAAATATGAAGTATAAATCTTTATTCTCCGGATACTTAATATCTTTAAGCGACTTTTTTGCATGAGAAGAGAAGAAAAATAGTTCCTTATCCTTTACATCATCTATGAATGAACTAAATGACGGATACTCAATCTTTTTTACATCTTGCCAATAATCTAATCCACTACGTCTACAGTATTTCTCATCTAGAGAAAAACCAAGCGGATGAACGAGTATAAGTGTTGAACCTGTTGCAACGGCTGTACGAGCGATATTGCCTGTATTTTGTGGTATTTCAGGTTCAATTAGCGCGATATAAATCATGAGAAGAATAATAGCAAAACTAGATTATTAAGACAATTCTTTGCTTTTTATCGTTCTTGCTTTTGTTACTATATTTCCTTTTTTACTAAGCTCTAAAACAGTACGTTCTAAAACTCTTAGCTTTTCTTCTTTTTCTTTAAAAAATTCCTTTTGCTCAGGGTTATCTGCTTTATAAAGATTACCCAGCGTAACACCCAAAAGTCTTACACCAGAATTGTTGTATTTTGAGAAGAGTAGTCGTTTAGAAATGCTGTAAACATCATCTGAGGAATAGATTCCACTTTGTGGCGTTTCGCTTATTGAGTATGTAGAAAAATCGCCATAACGAAGCTTAACAGTAACTGTGCGTGCAATATAGCCCTCGTCTAATGCTCTGAAAGTTACAGATGTTGAAAGTTCTAAGAGCTTTTCTGAGAGTGCATCTTCTCCATAGACATCTGGATAGAAGGTCCTTTCTTCTCCAATAGAGTGACTTTTTGCCTCTCCTGTATAAATTCCTGGATCAATTCCTCGTGAAACTGAATATAAGAAATTCCCACTAGATTCTCCAAAGAGATTTATTAGCTCATCTTTCGTGTAATAGCGTAGTGCACTAGTAGAGTAGATTCCCTTTCTGTTTAAGTTTTCGAGCATGCTTTTTCCCACACCCCAAAGCTTTTTTAGTCCAACTTTGTCAATAAACTCAATTGTTCTATCTTTAGGTACAATTGTAAGGCCATCGGGCTTATGGTAGTCAGATGCAAGCTTACTTACAAAACGTGATTCTGCTACTCCAATTGAGACAGTTAGACCTGTCTCCTTTAAAATCTTTTCTTTCAGTAATCTTGCAGCTTTTCCTGGGTATGGATAGATATTCTCAGTCCCTGTTAAATCTAAAAAAGCTTCATCGATGGAGACCTGAAGAAAGCCTGGGGCAAAACTTTTTATGATAGCCATAACCTCTTTGCTTTTTTCACTGTAGCGAGTATATGAACCGGAAATGACTGTTGCCTCAGGACATAAGCGTAGTGCAGTTGTCATAGGCATAGCCGAATGGACGCCAAATTTTCTTGCTTCATAAGAACATGTTGAGACGACACTCCTTGGACCAAGTCCTCCTATTATAAGAGGTTTACCCTTTAAAGAGGGATTATCTAGAATCTCAACAGAGGCAAAGAATGCATCGAGGTCTATATGGAAAAACACACTACCCATGCATCTATTATAAGAAAGGATGAAAAGAGAGACAATTGTAGAGATTTGTTCTATACTCATAGTGTGAAACGAATAGTACTTGCTTTAATTCTTCTAATGGTAATGTCGTCTCTTCTTTTTGCTTTGCCACCTAGTGGAGACACAAGCTTAACTTCTCTTCGCTTTAATGCCCTCAGTAGTATTTCATACTATGGTTCTTTTTCTGACATATTCGTTAACCCTGCAACATTACCACTATTAAGCAAAGCAACGTACTATCAAGTATCACTTTCACCTAGCGAGAGTTATAACACATCTCTTTGGGGAGTTGAGCCACAGTTCTTTATGCAAAATACTACTAATGAACTACAAGGAACTGTTGTTAGTGGTCCTGTTTCACTATCTGCAAAGATTTCTAATAGTTTAAATAATAGAGTAGTTAGAGATGATAGCTCTGTTTATTACGATAACTATTCCGGTTTTGATGTAGAACTTAGCTTTGGTTATTCTTTCATCAATCATTTTGCTATAGGAGCAAGACTTGGCGGTGGTAACTCTGTTGCTAGACTCTCCAAAAAGATTGACAATATCTTCACCTTTATAGGAGATAGTTATTTCAGCCCATATGAAAAGCTATCTGGAACGGAGCGTTTCAATGTTAATGTTGGTGCGCTTCTGTACAATAATAATCTTTCTCTTGGTCTTGTTTTAGGTGATTTGTTGGGACAAAAGAGTGATGAGACGTTTTTAGAGCATTTTATCTCAAATACAACAATAGGCTTATCTTATAAGGGAGATGAGTATACTCTTGACGGAGACTTAGTTCTTTTAGTTCCTCGTTTGGGTCTAGACTTTAAAGGTATTGGTTTTAAAGC
>DHMZ01000132.1:382-19384 GCA_002406055.1 Spirochaetales bacterium UBA4629 | reverse complement strand
GAATCACTAGTTACAAAAACAGGTGTGGAAAAAGCAATATCGAAACCTTTGTAAATGGGAGAAGAGAAGCCATAATAAGAAACAAGTTCTACAAGGCCAAAGTGTTCTTCTTTATCTGGAACAAAGCCAATGCCTACAGCAAGCGCTCCCATATTTTTTCCCTCTATAGTCTCACCCGTTTGAGAAAATGAATAGATAAAACTTGGAGAAGAAAAAAGAGGGATAAAAAGCAAAAATAGTATTAAAACAACAACAACTTTTTTCATTCTCATCCTCCATAATAAGAGAAAAGATAGCAAAGGTAAGATCCATTCTCTTTCTTGTTTTCTTTTGCTTCTTCCTTTGTTACTAGTACAGGATTCTTGGCAACCTCTTTAATCTTCTCTTTGACGATTCTTGCCATTTCTGGGCTATCAACAACTAGAGCCAATTCATGAGAGAGTGTCATAGAGCGATAGTTAAAATTTGAGGATCCAATAACAACATAGCGATCATCTACGATCATTGCCTTCATATGAAAAAGAGGAAGTGTCGAGCCATCAGAATCAGATGAGACATCATAATAGGTTACATCTGTTTCCTCAAATAGCTTGTACAGCGAATATGCTCCACCTTTGGCAGCATAGCCTCGAGAATCTGTTGAGCACCATATTTCGGTATCAACACCACGCTCAACTGCGTTTCTTAAGCTTTTTGCCATATTAGAATCTATTGTTGGTAAATATGGACACAAGAAGATAGAAGATGTGCTGTCATTAATAAGAGAACCAAACATTCCTGAAAGAGAGACTTGAGACTTAAAAACATTTCTATTAAATAGCCATGCCTTATATTCTCCCTTCTCTGTACTCTCTTTCTTAAATTCATCTTTATCCATCTTTTTTATGCTTCCTTCATTCCAGATTTGAACAAATTCATCAATAAAGAGATTAGATAGTTCTACAGAAGAGAAAACATACATGCTATCACGTTGGCACTTTTCTCCAGCTCCCATAGATATGTAGTTTATATTCATTCCTCCAATAGCAGCAACAGAACCATCGATGATCATCATTTTTCTATGATCTCTGACAATCAAGGATGAAGGATTAACAATATGAGTAAAGCTCATAGGAGAATAGATAAGTAAGTTTACGCCGCTATCTCTGAGATAGCCAAGAGGTGTCATTACAAACCTAGTTTCTGTCATATCTAAATTAGAAGTTCCATCAATAATAAGATAGACCTTAACGCCACTCTTTGCCTTTTGCTCTAATAGATTGAAAAGAGGTTCAAGAGTTGGAGAAGATGAACCGAGGAATGTCGAAAGAAGAATGTATTCGTCAGCGCCATCTATAAGCTCCATCATTCTTGAGTACCATTCTTCTCCATTGAAGTACATTTCAGGGAGATTTACGCTTACTTCTTTTCCACCATAATACTCAAGCTTTTCTTCTGTCGTTAGACTTTCGGACATAGTTACATCAGATACAAAATCTTTTGTACTAGAACAAGAAAAGAGAGTAATAAAAAATAAAAGAAGAAAGGTTATTTTAAGAACCTTTTTCATTATTGTTCTCCATAGTCAAATGGATGAGGAAGCAAATCTGAATAATGATAGCGAATAGTATCGCCATCTTCAGATACTAGTACTACTGGGGTCTCAGGCCTTATAAACTCACTCATTACTTGTAAGCATACTGCACAAGGAAGTGCTGGAGGAGATACCATTGATGAGACCACAACTAGGTCTATTCCTATTGCACCTTCGTTCGTAATTGCTGTTGTTATCGCATTTCTTTCAGCACAGATAGTTGCACCATAGCTTGCATTTTCGACATTACAGCCACTATATATACGACCACTTGCACTACTTACAATAGCTGCTCCAACCTTAAACTTTGAGTATGGTGCATAAGCGTTGTACATAGCCTTCTTTGCTTCTTCTATTGCCTTCTTTTCGACAACTTCGCTTGGAAGAGTTCTCTCGAGTGGCGTAATCCAATTAGCGCCATATTTCTTTGCGCCCTTGCCTATTCGTCTAAGATAGCGAAAAACATCCTGCAATTCATCTAAGGAATTAAACTCAGGGAAAAATGAGAGATTTTCCAATAAAACATTTGCTCCCAAATGTTTTGCTTCATCACGATTAATAAAGGATGTCAAAGCACAGACATTAGAATGAGAAGAAACAGCTGCTTTCAAAGAGACAGCATCATCAACAAAGATTAATGCTTCTTTTCTGTCTATTCCAAGTCCAATAAAAATTAATGAATATGTATCAGGATAAGGTTTAGCTCTCTTTACATCCTCTTCAAATAAAACAACATCAAAAGAGCCCAAAGATAACTTCTCATCTTCCAATTCTTTTTTTGTCTCATCCTTCTTTTTATTTGAAACAAACGCCACTAAAACATTAGCATCTTTTGCTTCATTAACTAGATTCAAGAAGTATTCGTTATCTTCTTTCCTGATGCTATTCAAATCAAAAACAAACGCCTTAATCATCTACTATAATCCCCTCATAGATTTTTATCGTATAAAAACCCTCCCCTAAGGGAGAGCTTAATTTATTTTCTATGGGCTTTAACGAACTGCCCATCGCCATCTAAGCCCAAATAAATACCATCACCCATAATTAAACGGCCTCTAAGGTATGTCATCTTTACCTTTCCCATAACAGTCATTCCTTCATATGGGGTATAGTGAGCTGCAGTATGAACGGTATCTTTACTTATTGTCCAAATCTCAGATGGATCAAATAATACTATATCAGCATCGCTTCCTTCTTGCAAAATACCTTTCTTTGGAAAGAGACCAAATTGCTTTGCAGGTCCTGTTGAGAGTAAATTTACAATTTGTCCTAAAGAAAGCTGTCCGCTTACATGGCCAAAGTTATAAATTAAAGGAAGCAATTCTTCTGTGCCAGGAATTCCTGGGTAGATTGTTCTACAATCATTGCTTTCCATCTTCTGTTCATAAGTAAATGAACAATGGTCTGTTGCAACTACCTGAATCTCTCCATCAATTAAAGCTTCTTGTAATGCTTCATTGTCTTCCTTTGTTCTTAGAGGAGGAGTCATTACATAGAGAGGTCCTTCTTTACCGTCAAGTTTACTCTTATCGAGAAGAAGGTAATGAGGAGTTGTTTCAACGATGACTTTGATGCCTTTTTCTCTTAATTCTCTAACTGTCTCAAGTCCAGCTTTAGATGAAAGATGAACGATATATACAGGCATATCTAATTCGCCAGCAATCTCACCTACATATTTTATAGCTCTTGCTTCTGCGCTCGATGGTCTGAGTGCTGCATGATCAATTGGTCTATACTCACCTTTCCAATTATCATTTATTTCTGTAATTGTCTTGTCATCCTCGCAATGTACACACACTAAGAAGCCAAGCTCCTTACAAAGAGAAAATATTGCTTTAAGCTCTTCTCTCTTTTCTACAAGGTACCCAACATTCTTATATGTAGTGAAGATTTTAATGGCGCCAACACCACTTGCTTTTAATTCTTTTAACTCAGCTTTTAGACTATCTCTATAAGCATAAATGCCTTGATGAAGAGCATAATCAATGCTCATCTCTCTCATCTCTTTTTTTCTATTCTTTGTGGAGTTGAGTAGTGAAACTTTATCATCATCAGCAAAATCTATAACTGTAGTAACACCACCGAAAGCTGCAAGCTTACTTCCTTCAGCGAAAGAATCGGCTGTTACTGTTCCCCTGCTAACAAGATGATAATGTGTATGGGCATCTATTATTCCAGGAAGAACGCATAGTCCAGAGGCATCAACTACATGAGTATTCTCTGGGCAATCCTCAGGTAAGATGTTTCGTGCAATTCTTTTAATTCGTGAACCTTCGACTAAAACATCACTATGTCGAGTCCACTCTGTGTCTACTACAAGACCATTCTTAATAAGTATATTTGCCATACTATTATTTTACTTAGAGATTCTCAGATTAGCAAATAGAGAGTAAAAATCTTTTTTTCTGTCTTTTTTCAAAGAAATAAGGCTCGCTATAAAAGCAAAGCCTTACTAACTACTCTTCAATAGAAAAACATTTTTCTAAGTATTCTAAGTCCAAATCTTTGTACAGAGTGAATCTAGATAGAAGAGACTCTACTCTATTCTTTACATCTTTCTTTATGCTTGCATCTATCTTTGCTCTATTTTTACTTACCTCTCCCTGATGTTCACCCTTTGTAAGAACAAGAGGTTTTGCAGATTTTAATACTGTTGTAATAATATCTGCTATCTCGCTCATCTCTTCTTCTTTCATTCCGAGTGTTGTGACAGCGGCAGTACCAACTCTTAAGCCGGATGTATACCAAGGGCCATTAGCATCAAAAGGAAGAGCATTGCGATTGAGGGTAATACCACACTCTCTCATTAAGCTCTCTGCCTGTCGGCCATTTAAGCCATAAGGTGAAACATCGAGAAGCATAAGATGGTTATCTGTGCCTCCTGTCAAAACCTTTACTCCCCTCTTCATGAATGCATCAGCCATAGCCTTGGAATTCTCGACAATCTTTTTGGCATATTCTTTAAAGTTATCTGTCTCTGCTTCTTTTAATGCAACAAGCTTTGCACTCATAATATGAGGAAGTGGGCCACCTATTACTAGAGGGCAACCTTTATCAACACTATCTTTAAACTCTTCTTTACAAAGAATCATTCCACCCCTAGGTCCTCGAAGAGTTTTGTGAGTAGTTGTAGTTACAACATCTGCCCACTTAACTGGCTCATATTCATCTGTAAATACCTTTCCAGCAACAAGACCAGCAAAGTGAGCCATGTCGACCATAAAGACAGCACCAACAGAGTGAGCAATTTCGCCTAGCCTCTTAAAGTTAATTTTCCTTGAATAAGCAGAATAACCTGCAAGAAGAATAAGTGGCTTTATCTCTTTTGCTAAACGTTCAATTTCATCGTAATCAAGAAGACCTGTCTCTTTATCTACTGAATATGAATAAGCATCAAAAAGTTGAGCTGAAATATTTTGTCTATAGCCATGAGTAAGATGGCCGCCCGAGTAGTAATCCATACCTAGCAAACGTTGGTTATGAAGTTTTTCTCTAAGCTTATTCCAATCTTCTCTTTTCATGTGAGACAGATTCGTTTCTCCAAGCTCTTCCAAAGATGGAACCAATACTCTTTGATTTAATATTGCCCAATAAGCACACAAATTAGCATCTGCCCCACTATGTGGCTGCACATAGGCATGATCAGCACCAAAGATCCTCTTTGCTGTTATAACTGCTTCATCCTCAATTTCGTCAACGTTGTCACAACCGGCATAGAAACGATGAAAAGGGAAGCCTTCTGCATACTTATCTGTTAACAGGTTTCCCATTGCTGCCTGAACAGAGAGAGATGAAAAGTTTTCGCTAGCTATAAGCTTTAAGTTTGTTCTTTGATCCTTTAACTCTTTAACAATTTTGCTTGCTACAAATGGAGAGACTTTTTTTACTAAATCCAATTCAGAGAGGTATAATGCCATTGCCTCTGAAATAGAACCATTGTTTTCTTTTAAGTAATTAAGTAGTGCACTCATAACTTTTACCTCCACATTTCTATGTAAGCATGCCTCTTTCTCAACTTTTCTGCAACAAAAAAACCTCTTCAATTGACATATTTACTTGCTATGTCTAAACTATTCGAGGTTTCACCAAGGAGAACAAATGGCAAAAGAAGAAGCAATTGAAGTAGAAGGCGTTGTAAAAGAAGCACTTCCAAATACAACTTTCCGTGTAGAACTAACAAATAAACTTGTTATCCTCGCTCACCTTTCAGGAAAAATGAGAAAACACTACATCAGAATAGTACCAGGTGACACAGTCAAAGTTGAGCTTTCTCCATACGACCTTACAAAAGGTAGAATCATTTACAGAGAAAGATAAATCTTCTTACTAGCGGGCAAGAAATAGCCCGTTTTTTTATCATTCGTTTTCAAACTTTTTCTCTTTAAGAATTATCCAAATAGCACCACTTCCACCCTTGTTAATTGGGGCAGATGATGTTTCAAGCACAAGAGGAGAAGACGACAGAATCGATTCAGTGAGTTCTCTTAAGACACCACTGCCAGTCTCACTATGTAGGCCCTTTCCTGTTATTATGGATACCTTTCTTAGTCCATGAGAGACAGAATCATCTAAGAAGTCTTGAATAAGCTCTGTACTTTCAGCTTTATTCTCTCCATGTAAGTCTAAAGTAGACTGAGGATCCATACGTCTTAAGTCATTAATTGAAAAGAATGTCTTCTTCTTTTTATTGTCACCCTTTTCTTGAATTATCTCACTAAATGTCTTAACAGGCTCTTTTTCTTCAAAGGAAGAAAGAATAGAAGTGAAGCTCTTTTGTGCTTTATATTCAGAGTGAGAAGCTGCGGCTTTAGCATCACTGCTCTTTTTTGCTACATTCTCTATCTTTTCTTCTTTTCTTTCATAGTTTTTATTCTTTCCACCCAAGATAGACCAAGAAACATTATCTGGAACCTTCTCTTCATCATCTTTAATGAAGAATCGATTTTCTTCTAGAACTACTTCTTTGTCTTCCTGTGTTACTTTCTCTGTTTTCTCTTTTGATTTTTCTTTAGCTTTAGCACTATCAAAAGTAGCTAAAATAGAAGCAAAGTCCTCTTTAGGTTTGTATTCAGAAGAAACTCTCTTTACATTTTCTTTTACTTTAGAAATAGGAGCTTTTTCCTCTACTTTTTTCTCTTCATGACGTACATAGTTTTCGTTCTTTCCACCTAAGATAGACCAAGAAACATTACTAGGAATCTTTTCGCCATTCTCAGGCTCAATAAAGAAATTAGGTTCTTTTATTTCAATCTCTTCTTTCTTAACTTCTTCTTTTATTAGTGGCTTTGTTTCCTCTTTTTTCTTTTTTAGGCTGTCTTCATATTCGCCTAAAATAGATGAGAAAGACTCCTTTGCAACATACTTTTCACTAACTCTTTTATATGTATTCTTCTTTTCTTCTACCTTTGTTTTATCTTCTTCTTTTTTTTCGTATTGAGAATTTTTGCCACCAATAATAGACCATACAGCATCCTTACTTGGCTTATCTGAATCATTTTCCTCTATGAAAAAAGGTTGACTACGAAGAATTTCATTAACACTTCTATCTTGAGCTTTCTTTTCTTGTTTCTTACTCTCTTTCTCCCTAAATTGACCTTCATATTGACTAAGAATAGAAGCAAAAGAGCGTGTTGCTTTATATTCAGATTTGGTTGTGGTAGTAGTGGTCTTTTCTTTCTTTTTATTCTTATTTCCACCATTTTCCCATTCGTCAAGAATGTCACCAAAACTAGATGGAGAAGAAGCTTTCTTTTTCGGAAGACTATATGGGTTACCAGTCTTTTCGTAAGAGTCTAAAATATCGCCAAAAGAGAGAGAAGGAACATAGCCCTTTACAATTTCATTGGGCTTCTTCTTTTCAAGAACAATGTTCTTTTTTTTCTCCTCTTTCTTCTCTTTTAATACAATAGAGGCAAAAGGATTAACACTTTTGCCTTCTTCTATCAAAACTCTATTTAAGTCTGGTCTTTTTTCTTTTTTTCCCAACTTAGACTTCCCTTATATCTAATTCAGAATCAACTAGAGGCTCAATAGCCTTTCTTAGTTTATTCTTATCTACTCCATTTACTTTCATTATGATAGTTGAGTATCCCTTTTCACTATCTAGGTTTCCTATACTTATAATGTTAGCACCTATAGAGTGTAAAGCTTCAGAAATAGTTGCAATTACGCCAGGCTGATCCTTTATATTGAAGGAAACTCTCACACCATAGTGTCGTGTGCCAAATAGCTCTAAGAGAAGACGGAACATGTCAGAACGAGTAACAATGCCAACAAGCTTTCCGTTGTAGTCAATGACTGGAAGTACCGAAAGATCCAAGTCACACATCTTTCTTGCAGCCTGTTCAACTGGGTCATCTGTATATACAGTAATAACCTCTTTGCTCATGATATCACCAACCTTTAAAAGCGACAACTGATGAGCAAATTCAACCATTGAAAGTCTACCAGAAGGAGAAGCATTAGTGATGTTCTTTTCTGAGACAACACCAACAAGACTTCCGTTATTATCTAAAACAGGTAGGCGCTGAACACCTTCCCTTTTCATTATCTCTTCAGCCTCAAATACACCCATATCTGGTGTACATGTTACAGGATTAGGTGTCATTCTCTTTTGAACTGTCATATCTTTCTCCTATCTTTTATATTATGTCAAAGAGATTATAAATAGGAAGTCTCTATTGCATACAATCAGCCAGTTTTCTATAATTTAGCTAATGGCCCCATGGTTTAATGGATAGAACAAATCCCTCCTAAGGATTAGATGGCAGTTCGATTCTGCCTGGGACCATCTTTTTTTATGCCTTCTTCCTCTTCGAATAGTTAATGCCTTTCTTCTTTGTTTTTGGCTTCTCTTTGTACTCAGTTATAAGTTCTTTGACTCTTTCTTCTGTCAGCGATAATGGGTTCTCTTTATCTTCTGCTTTCAGAGCGATGTTATCACTACCCCATTTAAGGTAATAACCATACTTGCCATTAACCAAAAAGGCTTTTGTACCATCAAGACCTAGAAATTCCTTCTCTGCTTCAACACTTTTTTCTTTAGAAGCCAAGTATTCTTTTGCAATTTCTTTAATCCTGTCTAGCGTCAAAGATTGAGCATCAGCTTTATCACTCTGCTTAAGTGGAATGTTCTCGTCTCCATACTTTATGTATAAGCCATAGCGACCATTAGTAAGTGCAATAGGTTTGCCATCGAGTTCGCCTTTTGTCAGCATATTTAATGATGGAGATATTATATCTTCAAGTTTCACATTTTCAGGGTCTTGAACTTTATAGTTTTTTCCACAATACGAAGCATAAAAGCCAAAGAGTCCTACCTTTAAAACAACCTCATTGTTTTGGTTATCAACTCCAAGAACTTTTGGTATTGAGAAAAGTAAATCAATAAGATTTTCAGAGGCAGATGAAGGATTCTCTTTCAAAGCTTTTGGCCATGTAGCTGTTTTATTGTCGCTAATTCTTTCAAAATAATCGCCGTATCTACCTTTTTTTAGTAAAAAGCGATTATATAGCAACTCACCAGCATCTTCTTGAGGAAAAAGAAGAGTTGCAGCGTCTTCATCACTAAAGGTTCCTGGAAAGTATGTAGGAGGAATAGAACGCATTATATCTTTACCATTTTCATCCTTTACTGAGGAGTCAATATATGGACCAAATTTACCTATTTTTATCTCATAGGTAACCTTTTCTCCATTGTGGATAAATTCATTTTTTAGGCCAGCAAGCTTTAAGCTCTTTGCTTCTCCTGTTTTAATAGATGTGCCTACTGTCTTTAAATCTTCACTTAGCCCCATTACTTTCCCCCTCTTTACCAAACCAGAAATCTCTTAAGTACTCTTCTTTTTCCTCTTCACCACGTGCGATTCTATCGAGTCCAGCCTCCATTTCTTTTGTGAAATCATATGCTATATAGTGAGCAAAGCTCTTCTCTAAGAATGATTCAACAAAGAAACCAGTAAAGGTTGGGACTAAGAAGGAAGATTGTCTGACAACGTAGCCTCTATCAATTAATGTGGAGATTATTGTCGCATAAGTAGAAGGTCTACCTATCTCTTCGCTCTCTAATTTCTGTACAAGGCTTGCTTCAGTGTAACGCTGAGGAGGTTGTGTTGTATGGCTCTTAGCTTCAAGAGAAATAAGCTTTATTTTGTCACCTTCTTTTAGAGGAGGAAGAGTCTCCTCTTTTTCTTCTTCAGTGTCAGAAGAAACCATATAAATACGTCTAAAACCTTCATAAAGAATAACAGAACCAGAAGATGAGAAGAGATACTTTCCACTTTTTATTTTAACCGTTGTAATTGCCTTAACAGCATCTTTCATTTGAGATGCAATCGTTCTTTTCCATATTAATGAATAGAGCTTGAGGTCATCACCTTTAAGACCTGTCTCTTCTGGAGTGCGGAATCTATCCCCTGCCGGTCTTATAGCTTCATGGGCCTCTTGAGCTCCTAATGTCTTTGCTTTATATTGCCTTACTTGTAGCCATGAGTCCCCATATGTTTCAGTAATATATGAAGCAGCAGCGTGCATACATTCATTACTTAGCGTAGGAGAGTCGGTTCTCATATACGTGATATAACCGTTTTCATACAGTCTTTGAGCTATAGACATAATTTCTTTAGCACTCTTACCTAGCTTTCTAGTTGCATCCTGCTGAAGTGTAGAGGTCGTAAAAGGCATACTCGGTTTTTCTATTTTTTTGCTCTCTTTTACTTCGCTAATTGTAGCCTCTTGTCCTTCAAGAGACTTGGCTATTGTTTCAGCTTCTTCAAGAGAAAGAACCACAAAACCCTTCTTTACTTCTCCTGTTTCACCATTAAAGCTCTTAGATGTTGCAACTGCTTTATCATCAATAAAAGATAGAGTGGATTTAAATTGAGGATTTGTGTCAGACAGCGCAGTAACCGATGCATAATCGGAAAGAGTAAAGCGCCTTCTTTGGTTCTCTCTTTCTACTATTAATTTAAGTGCAGGAGACTGAACACGCCCCGCAGAATACTTTCCGCCAAGCTTTCTAGAAAGTATTGGTGATATTCCATAGCCCTGAAGACGGTCGACAACACGTCTTGCTTCTTGTGCATAGACAAGATTCATGTCTATATCACGACAAGAAGAAAAAGCCTCAGTAATAGCTTTCTTTGTTATTTCATGGAAGACCATTCTATAAACAGGAACCTTTGGATTAAGAATCTTATACAAATGCCAAGCAATACTCTCTCCCTCGCGGTCCTCATCACTTGCAAGGATGAGTTGTTCAGAGTGAGCAAGAGCATCTTTTAATTCAGAGATTATCTTTGCTTTTCCTTCGACAACTGTGTACTCAAGGGCAAATCCATTATCTATGTCTATACCATATAAACCTTTTGCTTTTGGATCAGGGTTGGGACTAAGGTCAACAACATGACCTTTAGATGCCATAACAGTGCAACTCTTAGGTAGATATTTTGCTATAGTCTTAGCCTTTGTTGGAGACTCGACTATAATAAGTGTTTTTTTATTAGGATCTGCAATCAAAGAGCATCCTCCTCTATTAAGCTTAGAGTAAATTTTCCGTCACTTCCCTTTTCTGGGTTTTGAAAGAATTTCCCCTTTGCTATGTTTTGGTCTGCGTCCATTCCAAACGTTAATTGCTTGTTGCCGCCTTCGTCAAGAGAAAAAAGATATTCTATTTCAATAGTAATTTCCATACCAAAGGCAGAAGCTATTATCGAAGTATTAATTTTATCACCTTCGACTGAGGAATCTTTAATCTTCCACTTGCCTGGCGCAACAATCGTTGTATTCATTCTTTTATTATTAAATCTGAAAGCCTCTCCTTCACTTGAGTCTTCATTATAATCATGCCACTCTTTGTAGCTAGGAGAAGATGGAAGAACTAGTGGAAATATTCTATGTTCAGATCCATCTTGACCTATTAAATATAGTTCATATAAATAGTCTTCATTGACGCTTTTTACTCTAATTGTTATCTCTTTTATCTTTCCCCAATTAGACTTATTTGTATTATTATCCCATCTATATAAGCCATCCCAAGAAGCAAATATAGGGGAGAAAATAAGACTAATAATTATAAAAGCAAATAGTTTTTTCTTCATAATACTCTCCAATAAAGCCTGAAACTTTCTAACATCATTTTCCTTTAATGTCTACTCTTCTGAATCTTTGCCTTCACTTTATTTGCTCTCTAGATTAGACTGTTTGTATGAAAAAAAGAATTCTTCTAACAGTTTTACTAATAACATTACTTACATCTTGTGTTGTCAACGAAAGCTTAAATTGCACAACAGGCTACTCTGGCAGTAGCAAAACAAATATTACTGTAGATGAATTCTTTCTCTCAGTTTTAGAAGATTTTTCATCATTCAATAGTGGTAGTGGCTACTCTATAATGGATGATGCTATGGTGGGCTTCTCTAATAAAGTAAATAGCTCAACTAGTAGCTCTAACGTAAGCCTTCTCTCTGATGGAAAAGGAGAAAAGTATGTACTCTCTTTTGATTATTCATCGCTCTCATCTTTACTAAAGGATTTAAATGAAGGAGAAAGCAACACACTCCTTTCGCTCACTTCTTCATCTATTTCGTTCATTTTAAGTATGGATAACTATAGTGAGCTAAAGAGTGTCATACCTTTCTTATCTGACAAAAACTTTGAAGTATATGGACCAGAATATTCTAATGGTATGACAGAAGAAGAGTATATGGATATGATATCTTTCCTGCTTGGTCCAGATAGTCCAACAGCTTTATCTGATAGTCTTGTTACAATCGAAATAACGACACCTGGCACAATAACAGAGATAAAAGGTGCCATGAAGAGCGGGCCAAAGAAAGCTGTCTACTCTTTCCCTATTATCGATTTTCTCCTATTAAATGAACCTCTTTCATTCTCAATTAAATGGAAATAGAAAAGTCCCAACAGTGTGGGACTCTTCTTTTCGACGATATTTCACAGGGCAAGTTTTGAGGGTAGCCGCCTTTCCCTGCGAAAGAAAGAGGCATAATTGGAATGTGGCCTTATTCTTCCTTTCTTCATCTAGAATGTGGCTAGATGCGAAATAACTGTCTATCAGACTTAGGCTTACTTTGAGTAGAACTCGACAACAAGCTGGTCATTTACTTCGATTGGGATTTCCTTTCTCTCTGGAAGACGAGCTAATGTACCACTCCATGCTTCTTCATCAATTGTGAAGTATGGGAGGTTGAAAGATCTGTGTCCCTTGAAATTAGCTTCAAACTGAGCATTCTTTCTGCTCTTTTCCTTGAGTGTAATTACATCACCACTCTGAAGTGAATAAGAAGGAATATCAACCTTCTTGCCATTAACGAGAATGTGGCCGTGTGAAACGAGCTGGCGAGCAAGTCTAATTGAGTTTGCAAAACCAATTCTGTATACAGCGTTATCGAGTCTTCTCTCGAGAGAGATGACAAGAGCATCACCTGTCATTAATGTAGACTTAAGAGCCTTTTCATAATAACGATGGAGCTGCTTCTCCATAATGCCGTAATAAGCCTTGAGCTTCTGCTTCTCAGTAAGCTGCTTACCATAATCAGTAGGCTTTTTTCTCTTTGCGAAAGCTGGGCTTCCAGCTCTCTTCATTGCCTTAGGGTGTCCACAAACATTAACCCCAAGTCTTCTGCACTGCTTAAATCTAGGAGTAAAATTTCTTCCCATGATTTATACCCTCCAGTTAGAATTTTCTTTTTTCGTCAAAACTTGACCTATATAATTTACTCCAATAAAAATAACATTGTCAATTTAATTGGTGGCTATTAATCATTTATAAAGACTCGCATAAAAGCTATTAGAGAAGGGACCTATTCTGCTAATGGATCGTCGTACGATAATCCCGGGTCTTTTGCTAGTTCATATGCAATTCGTTTAGATAGCATGGAGCTATCTGCTACGCTGCGTCGAAACTTTGAAAATTCATATTCTGTAGGTTCATCTTCGTATACATTGCCAGAGTCATCCACTCTTAGTATGGTAATAAACCCCGTGTCGTTATCTCTTTTAAATGCTGTATCGCAAATGTCAAAATATGTTTCAGACATAGTTAAGTCCTCCGATTCTAGTTTAGAACGAAGATAAGATTAGATTCTAGAAAGAAGCCAACTCCAAAATGTCTATCCCTTTTTCAAAACTAAAAACATGGCAACTACTTAATTAGCCAGAGTTAGGAAAAAAATATGGACTTACTCTTTGTTCTCACTAATTATCTTTAATATATGTTATTTGAAATGCTTTACACTTCCTAATTTCTTGAACTCTTGAAGCAAAAGAAAACATATCAGTGTCAAAATTTTGGAAGATTGTTTCTAAGTGAATCCTTCATTTTTATTCCAACTCCTTGACTACATGCCAAAAAGCAGTCTTCTTTGCTCCTAAACGCTCAAAATAACCACTTTCTTTCAACCATTCGATATCTCTATAGGATGTCCTTTCTGGAGTACCAAGCACTAGTACCAAGTGTCCAATCGTACTCTGTGGTGCTTCTTTTAATTCCATAAGTATCTGTTTTTTTCTTAAATATACAGAATCATCATTTTCTGAATTATTTACACTTTCGTTATTAGATAAGACAGATGTTAAACTGCCACTTTCATCATTTATCCTGACATTTAAACTGCCATTATCATCATTTATCCTGACATTATCACCATTTATCCTGACATTATCATTACTTAGACAACAATTTAAACTTTCATCAGACCCACTATTCTCTGTCAGCTTATCTAATTGAGGGAGCACTTTTCTGTAATCTACAACAGAATCATTGTTCATAGCTCTATATTTCTCAATTGCTCTGTATAATCTTGAAGAATGGAATGTTACACAAAAATCTAAGCCACTTGTAGCAGTTTCAAATGCAAGAACCGGGTTCCCAGCATTCTTGCATAAAGTTTACCACCCTCAGTATTTGCAAAAGCACAAATCGATTTCAAATTTAAATCGCTCCATGACTGTTTGAACTTCTATATTCTGATCGTCTTGCATTGTTGTCAAAGAAAGCTTTTCATTCATTCTCTATTCCTTTGTTTTATTCGATATTGATTTACGTCTTCTATCTTCTAGTTTATCAGACACAGTAGGAATGAGCCGTACAGTGCCTTTTTTTACAGCTCCTGGAATCAAATCTCTCTCGCAATAATAAATAACCATTCTTGATGTAATTTCCCACCGTTCTGCCATTTCTTTAGCTGTTGAGTAATCATCTAGTGTTAATATAAATTAGAGTATATTCCCACAAACAGAAATCTTAAATCCATAAGAAAATATGAATTGCTCTTTTGTTTTGCTTTTGTTTTGCTATACTTATTTTTATGAATAAAAGAAGTTGGTTTTTAATTGTACTTGTAGGACTCTCTGGCCAAATTGCTTGGACTATCGAAAACATGTATTTTAATGTTTTCTTATATAACACAATATCTACAGATCCATCATATATAGCAACAATGGTTGCTTCATCTGCTGTTGTAGCTACCCTAACAACGATAATAATGGGGGCTTTTTCAGATAAGATAGGAAAAAGAAAACCTTTTATAGCAATTGGTTATATTATTTGGGCTCTAACAGTGCTACTTTTTGCATTTGTTTCACCCAAAAATTTCCACTCAGTCAAGAAGGCTGCAATTGCTGTAATAGTGCTAGATTGTGTTATGACATTCTTTGGTTCAACAGCAAATGATGCTGTCTTTAATGCATATATAACAGAAAGTGTTGACAATAAAAATAGAACAAAAGTCGAATCTGTTGTTCAGATTCTACCTATGGCATCAATGCTATTAGTTTTCGGACTAATGGATGGTCTTACACAAAAAGGAAATTGGCCTCTATTCTTTACAATCACAGCAATAATAATGGCACTTGCAGGACTATTATCATTCATCCTTATCGATGATAAAAAGAGAGAAAAAGAGAAAAAAGAGAACAATAGCTTTATCTATCTTTTAAGTTATGGCTTCAGAAAAGAAACAATAAAAAATAATAAGGAACTATACATCTCACTTATCGCTTTTGCTTTTACTTCATTTGCTATGCAAATATTCTTTCCTTATCTAATTATTTATATTCAAAACTTCTTAGGCTTTTCGTCTTACGTTGTCTTACTTGCTATCGTTCTTATTGTGGCATCCGTCATATGTGTTTTAGGCGGAAAGATTATTAAAAGAGGAAAGGAAGTAAACTCTTCCTTCGTTTGCGTAGCTGTAATGGCATTAGGCCTTTTAATGATGACGTATGCTCGCTCATTTGTATTTACAACAATAGCCGGAATAGTAATGATGAGCGGCTACCTGCTCTCTACATCTCTTCTTTCTGCTCTAAGCAGAGGCTATACACCTAAAGGAAATGAAGGGGGAATCCAGGGAGTAAGAATGGTATGCCAAGTAATGCTTCCTATGGTCATTGGACCATTTGTTGGATCTATTGCAATTAAAGGCTCTAATCTTACCTATGAAGAACTTGGTGTAATAAAGACTGTACCTACCCCATTAATCTTCACAATTTCGTCTGTTGTTGCACTCTTAAGTATTATACCACTTGTATATCTAAAGAAATTGGAGAGTAAAAATGCAAGAATTAGATAACTATCCTCGCCCACAACTAAGAAGAGACAACAAATGGTATAATCTCAATGGAATTTGGCTTTCTGAAGTTTTAGACAATTCCAATAATACAATAAAAAAAGGAAGCATCTTAGTTCCTTACTCTCCGGAAGCTAATCTGAGTGGCTTTAATCATATTTTAAAGCCAGATGAAACTCTTATATATACTAAGGATGTCGAGTTTCCTCTTCCTTTTGATTGTAAAAAAGAAAAACTCTTTCTCCATTTTGGAGCAATCGACTATGAAGCAGAAATATTAATTGACGGTAAAAGCGAGCTAAAACATAAAGGTGGCTACCTTCCCTTTTCTCTTGAAGTAAAAAAGCCAAGCTTCTCGCTTACTGTAATCGTAAAAGACCCAACAGACACAAAAGAACAAGAAAGAGGAAAGCAAAAGCTTAAACGTGGAGGTATTTGGTATACTCCGCAGTCTGGTATATGGCAAACAGTTTGGATGGAAAAAGTTGATAAAGCATACATCGAATCTATAAGGATCGTTCCCACCTTAAAAGGTTTCTTTCTTACAGTATTTACATCCATAAATGGAGAAGGAAGTGTTGTTTTAGATGGTAAAACATATCCTTACATAGGTGGAAAAGAAACCTTTATAGAAATCGAAAACCCACAACTTTGGTCTCCTGAAAATCCATATTTGTACTTCTTCGATATCTTCTTTGGTGAAGACAAAGTCTCTTCTTATACAGGACTTAGAACATTTTCAGTAGAAGAAGATGAAAGAGGGATAAAGAGACTCTTTTTAAATGGCAAAAGCTACTATCATCATGGGGTATTAGACCAAGGCTATTATAAAGATGGACTATATACTCCACCAAACGAAGAACAAGTCATAAAAGACTTAAATCTTCTTAAAGCTATGGGCTTTAATACTGTTCGTAAACATATAAAAATAGAGAGCCTTAGATGGTACTATTTATGTGATAAGTTAGGTCTTCTTGTTTGGCAAGATATGCCAAGTGGTGGAGGAAAGTACTCGCCATTTATCATTTCTCTTCCTCTTGTTTTTGGCTCTCATTTAAAAGACAACCACTACTCTCTGCTTAAACGCAAAGACAAAGAAATGCGAGAAGAGTTTATTTCACATACAATTGAGACTGTTAATCTTCTTAGAAATGTCACCTCTATTGCTATGTGGGTTCCATTTAATGAGGCATGGGGCCAGTTTGATAGCGTCAAAATTGGCTCTATGATTGAAAAAATGGATAATACTCGTACTGTTGACTATTCATCTGGATGGCTTGATCAAAAGAAGGGAAACTTCAAGAGCCTCCATGTTTATTTTAGGCCATATCGCTTTAAAAAGGACAAGAATAAGAGAGCTGTAATACTTACTGAATTTGGAGGCTATGGCTTAGCACTAGATGACCATAGATTCTCCTCAGATAAATTTGAATACAAAGGCTACAAAACAAAAGAGGAACTCACAAATGCTGTTATAGCAATGTATGAACGAGATATTATTCCCGCAAAAGAAAAAGGCCTTGCTGCATCAATTTACACGCAACTAAGTGACGTTGAAGATGAGCTCAACGGCCTTATTACCTACGATAGAGAGGTTATTAAAATGGATGTAAAGAAGATGAAAGAAATGGGGGATAGATTAACTACCCCCTCGCTCTAGACGTTAAACTTGAAGAATACGATGTCGCCATCTTGTACTACGTAATCTTTACCTTCAAGTCTCATCTTCCCATTTTCTCTGACTTTAGCTTCACTACCATACTTTACAAGGTCGTCGTAATTATATACTTCGGCCTTGATAAAGCCTTTTTCGAAATCTGTATGAATAATACCTGCACATTGAGGAGCCCTGCTTCCCTCTTTGAATGTCCAAGCTCTGTCTTCATCTTTACCCGCAGTAAAGAATGTTCTAAGCCCTAGAGCATGATAAGCAGCTCTAACAAGAGGATTCAATCCAGACTCCTCTAATCCTACAGCTTCTAAGAATTCCTTCTTTTCCTCTTCTGTATCGAGACTAGCTATTTCAGATTCAATCTTTCCACAAATAACAACAACAGGAGCATCGTTATCATTCTTAGCGATTTCTCTGACAGTCTTTACATAGTCATTGTCTTCGCTAATTCCATCTTCGTCGACGTTACAAACGTAGATAACGGGCTTAAGTGTAATAAGATGTAAATCATAAAGAAGGGCCTTTTCGTCATCATCAAAGCCAAGGCGACGAGCTGGAATACCATCCGAAAGTGCCTTCAAAAGCTTTTCATATAAAGGTAAGACTTTCTCATTCTCTTTGGCCTGCTCTTTACTTATTCTGCTAAGCTTGCTTTGTTTTTGATAACGCTTATCTACAGTGTCATAATCGGCAAGCGCTAACTCAATATCGATTGTTTCAATATCACTCTGTGGATCTATTTTATTGTTTACATGAATAATGTCTCCGTTATCAAAACATCTGACAACATGAGCAATTACACCAACTTCTTTAATAGCACCTAAGAATCTATTGCCTAGTCCTTCTCCCTGGCTAGCTCCTTTAACTAGCCCCGCTATATCTACAAACTCGACAGTTGCAGGAACAACACGCTCTGGTGGAATGAGAGAGACTATTCTGTCTAATCTCTTATCTGGAACATTTACCATTCCAACATTTGGGTCAATAGTACAAAAAGGATAATTTGCTGCTTCAGCAGGAGCTGCAGTTACTGCAGAAAAAATAGTAGACTTACCTACATTAGGTAATCCAACAATACCACAATTAAGACTCATTTTTTTCCTCAAGTGCATTATGCACTAAAAATCACAATTCTACTACACATTAGTTTCAGCAAAAATGGTGAACTA
>DHMZ01000132.1:0-185 GCA_002406055.1 Spirochaetales bacterium UBA4629 | reverse complement strand
ATTGTTTTTGCACTCTTTACATCTCGGTCTTCTCTGTAACCACATTTTTGAC
Source organism: Spirochaetales bacterium UBA4629 (assembly GCA_002406055.1). Lineage (GTDB taxonomy): Bacteria > Spirochaetota > Spirochaetia > Sphaerochaetales > Sphaerochaetaceae > Ornithospirochaeta. Next base: position 133 of record DHMZ01000132.1, on the reverse strand, counting down.
AGACATATGTTCTGTCTTTCAGTGTTATATCGTCTTTAACAGTACCACATACAGGGCAAAGCTTTGTAGATGGGAAGAACCTATCGATAACAATTACTCTTGGATTTTGTTTAAGTTTATCCTTCAACGTTCC
>DHMZ01000100.1 GCA_002406055.1 Spirochaetales bacterium UBA4629 | reverse complement strand
TTATAAAAAACACTGTACTTTTTAGTACAGAGAGTACAGTAAGGGTACACCACCACCACAAGCCCTTAGTGGTGGCACGCGCGTTAATAAAAAGCTCGTAAAATAGGGGAAATATAGAGTTATAATAAACAACAAATAAGTCAAAAAGTACAGAAAGTACAATTAAACACAAAAAAAGTTTTGAAAGTAAAATCATAGTGTACCTTTTGAAAGCACATAGTGTACCTTTTGAAAGCAAAATCATAGTGTACCCTAACTTATTTTCATAAAATTACCCCTTTCTGCAACCTGCAAAAAGGGGTAATTTTTTATCTTTCAATACCTTTATTTCTTCTCAAAACTCTTGTCATCTTTAATTCTTCAAACTTATCCAATGCAGTAGAACCATCTGCAAATTCTAATTGACTCATATAATTTCTTAATTCATCACATTCCTTCTTGGCTTTTTCCATTCGCTCCTTTTGATTTCGTTCTCGTTCCATTTGTTCAAGTTTCTCACGACTAAACATTGTCTGACGTTCCTGTTTTATTTGTTCTAATTCTAATGCAACAATATTTTTTTCCTGTATTAATTGCTTCTTTTCTTTTTTTAGCTGTATATTTTCACTTTTAAGATGCTTATTTTCCTTACTAAGAGCCACTGAAGTATTTACAAGCTCCTGTGCTTTTTTAGGAGACAAACCCTTAAAACCACCAGTAAAACGCTTAGGAGTAGTATCTATTTCTTTCAATTCCTTATTGGACAATGTCTTCGTCATTTTTTCATACTGTTCTGATTTTTCAGCTATTTGTTTACTTAATGTTTCATTCTGAAGTTCCAGAATGGTCTTATTACCTTGCTCCGTTGCTCCATTAAGAACATTAACCTCACAGCTTAACGTTTGTTTAAGATGATTTTGAAACTTCTGATGAGCTGTCTGCAATGTTTTTCGTGTCTCTATCTCCTTTGCACAAAGTTTTCGTACACCATCTTTTTCAATGATAGGAGTAAACTGCAAGTGCATATGTGGAGTGCTTTCGTCCATATGGACTGCCGCTGTTACAATGTTATCCGTACCATAACGTTCTGCAAACCACGCATAAGACGCCTTAAAGAAATCCTGTAGCTTTTCTTCCGGTAAATCCTTTGGTGCTGTTACAGCCCAACTACAGAGCGTTACAGCGTCTTTCCGTATGCTCTTTCCCGTTCGCTCTTTTGTTTCCGAAGCAATATCATCTATCCGCTTTTTGTAGTATTCATAGGCAGTCAGACCGCCCCTGTCTTTCAAATCATAATTGAGGTGCGTTCTGGTCTTGTCTATGCTCTCGTTGCTATGCTCGTGTGTGTCGGGGCTGTCTATTCCTCTATCAGAGTGCAACAAGATACTTCCGACAGCCCCCTTTTGATACTTTGCATAGTGCATTCGACACTCCTCCTTTTTTCCTTGCATTGTATCACAGCAAAGCATTTCTGTCAAGGAGAAAAATAAAAATCTTATCTAGAAATACCCTATACTATTTCCACCCTCTAAGGTCGCATATATGCAAGCTGTATGCTTGATATATGTATAGCTCTGAGCAATAGATATCATATAACAACAAAATGATTCTAGTAAGAGAAGTATAGCAAGTTATACTTTACTCCGTAAAGAAAACTTGCAAGGGGACACCCCTTGACCCCCTCAAAACAAAAACGGATAGTAATTATCTTACCATCCGTTCCGAAAATTTTTTGCTTAACGCTAAGCCTATGGCTTTTCTTGACAGAACCTGCTACAGCGGTATGCTCTAAGTTGCCGAGCAACTCAAAAGCATTTCATACTTTTGAGTTGCTCAGCCCTTTTAATTATACCGCTTCCGCAGAACCTGTCAAGAACCGCTACAAAAAATTTTCTCCACTGTTTTTAAATAACCCTAAGTCTCATGTGGTGGCTACCGCCCCCACACCCCTGTACCTCACAATCTAAAAGCATTTCACTCTTGTTCTAAGAATGACCAAACATCTTCATGAGACACATATTCACCATTCTTAAGCTCCTGTTCTGCTTGCTCTATACGCTGACGTTCTCCATCTGTGACCTTTGTAAAATCTGGATCCCAAGCTAAAACAACTCTTTTTATCATTTCGTTGATAAAATTCTGTTCTGATTCAGGAAGCATATCAACCAACTGAAACATTTCCTTAGTTCTTTCAGACATAAAAATCATTCCTTTCACTTGTAAATATCGCCACGACTACCAACTTCGATTATCCAAACATAAATACTACCGTCATTAATATATTGATACACAACACGATACTTTCCTACTCTCAATCGTTTACGACCATCAGAATAACCTTGCATTGTTTTTATATCACCTTTAGGTGGATTTTCTATTAAACCCTCTATTGCTCGCTTAACAAGCCTTGCAACATCTTTTGGAAGCTTTCTAATATCTTTTTGAGCCTGCTTTGAATACCTTATATCCATTATTACTCATTCTCCTTGAAGTCGGTCACAAGGAACTTAGCTTTAGCTTCGAATCCTCTGCACTCTGTTGTAGAGGTTCGCCTTGCTTGTTTGCTCTTTTTCCACTTTTCAAATTTTTCTACAACCTCATAATCTATGCCATTACGCAACATATCTATCTGTTCATCATTCAACATAGTTTCTATCTTAATTTCTTCGTTAGACTTACCAATAGAAATCATACTTTGAGCAATATATTTAGAAGTTCTATACTCCATTACATCATCCATCACATCTACCATAACTTTTATTTCTTCCCTTTTTTCATCTTCTTCAATCAAAAGTTTCTGCTTTTCAATCCAACGATATTGTTCTTCAAGATGAATTTGTTCCTCTGTTTTTCCATAATTATTAAATTCAGATAATACATCTTCGTTTGACTTTGCCTTCGATTTCAATTCAATAAGTTCTTGATGTTTCTCCATTACTGGAACAATTGCTTTATCTTCAAGCATATGTCTTGTAACTATATCTCCCGAATATACTTCCGCAATACGTTTCATACTCCCTCTAATAGCCATAAGGGCTTTATACTGTGTATATTCTCTTGTCCCATCAAAAACTCCTTTATTCATCAACAAATCAAAATCTTCTTCCCTAATAGGAATAACAAAAGGAAATCTTCTATAACTTTGACCTTTATCTTCTGCAAGAAATACTTCCGTACCGTCTTCTCTTTTGTAATCACCTGCTAAGCCATCTAAAAACTCATGATAATCTTGCACACTATTAACGATATTAACACTGTTTATTAATGTAATCGAACCATATTTTATATTTTGTCGTCCTCTCCCATTTGGATACATATCGAAAATCTTAAAAACATTACCTCTACCACCAAGTACACTTAACAACTCTCCAGCCCTAAAATCATTCCAAATAATTACAGGTTGACCATCATATCCATCAAAAGTTGCCTTATTAGCACCTACTTCGAAATATATATCTTCTTCATTCTCTATATTCATTCCCAAAGAACCAGCAATACCACGTGCTAATGCACGGCACATAAGATTCTTACCATCTCCACCTTTACCACAAACATAATAATTTATACGTATTGACGGCATAGGAGCATATTGTTGAATATACTTCATACGAAGCCTATCCAACGTAGAATAATCTTCTTGATAAGCAAGTCTTCCTTGCGAAGTACTGCACAATTCAGAAAGAGTTAATCCCTCATATAACACCTTATATCTTATATTATCCTTATCAGATATATCCTTACCAAATTTACTCCGTTTTATCATCATATCAGTCAAAGCAGAACGGAAATCAAAGTTAGCACACACAAGGCTATCCTCATAATGATACTTACCTTGTTCTAAAGCTTTATTACCTTCATGTACAAGATATTCTATACAATCAAGAAAAGCACCTTTACCTTTAGGACACTCAACAAATTGAGAAGCAATACCAAACCAACGTGCAATTACATCAACTTCTATTGCTCGTTCAGAACGAACAACTATATGCCAATGCTTAGGCTTTTTCTGATTTGCGTATTTCATTTGATATTTCTGAGTATATTCCTTAATAGACAATATTTTCCTATCTTCTTTAGCACCCTCTATCTGAGTAAGATAACCATACTCTTTTTCAGTATCTATACACTGATAAAAACTACAAATATAATTATAGTCCTGCTCTTCATCATCAGCAGAATAAACATCTTCCGTATGTGCAATATAAGCCCACTCTCTTAACGATTTATGAGAAAGAGCAATCTTAATTGTATCTTCAGTCAAAAGCGTTTCACCAGTAACAGGATGCTGTGCATACTGCATGATATTAAATATACGAGATTTCATACACTATCCTCCTTACAAGTACAGTATATCATAAAAAAGTACAGTTTGTCAAGGGAATTTTATAAAAAGAACTGTACTTTTTAAAAAAAGTACAGTTTGTCAGGGGAATTTTGTATATCACAAAAAGTACAGTGTTTTTTATAA
>DHMZ01000026.1 GCA_002406055.1 Spirochaetales bacterium UBA4629 | reverse complement strand
TCGTGCAAAGGCAATTCATCCCACCACCTATAGAGGTGGGGGAATTCTTGCTCATAATGTGTTAAAAAGGAAGAAATATGAAAAAAATATTATTTGCTTCTTCAGAGTGTGTACCTTTTGTAAAAACAGGAGGACTCGCAGACGTAGTTGGTAGTCTACCTAAAGCTTTAGACAAGAAAAAGTATGATGTAAGAGTAATCTTGCCACAATATGAATGCATGGATGAAAAGTATAAAAAGGATTTAAAAAACCTTGTTTACTTCCAAATGGACAACAGAATCTATGTTGGCATTAACACTCTAAAGTTTGATGGTATAACATATTATTTTGTCGATAATAAGAAATACTTCTCTGGGGCCAAACCTTACTTTGATCTTTTTTCTGACTTAGAGCGCTTTGCGTACTTTTCAAAAGCAATACTCTCCGCCCTTCCTCTTCTTGGCTTCAAGCCAGATATTATCCACGCTCATGATTGGCAGACTTCACTTGTTCCAGTATATCTAAATACAATTTTCCAAGGTGATAGTTTTTTTCATGGAATTAAAACAATAATGACAATCCATAATCTCAGGTTCCAAGGCTGTTGGAATGTTGGACACCTGAGGTGGGTAACAGGATTACCAAATGAGCTATTTGTGCCAGGCCTTCTTGTATCACCATTTCAAGATACCTCTTATCCACAAGACGAATGGAATGCGACGATGCTACGTGGAGGCCTTGTCTTTTCTGATTGGATAACTACCGTCTCTTCTTCATATGCTAATGAAATACAAACACATAGCTATGGAGAGGGACTAGAAGATATTCTCTCATGGAGAAGAGACCGTCTACTTGGAATTGTCAATGGTCTAGACTATGGAGTGTGGAACCCCGAAAAAGATATGCTTCTTCCTCATAATTATTCTTCTTCGTCCTTTGTCAAAGAGAGAGAAAAAAACAAAGTAGAACTTCAAAAGGAATTGGGATTAAAAGAAGATAAAGATGTTTTTACAATTGCCATTGTATCTCGCCTAACAAACCAAAAAGGTATAGATTTGCTCGATCCTATTATGGATAGGCTTTGTGCTAATAAAATAAACTTAATTGTTCTAGGAACTGGGGATAGTTGCTATGAGAATATGTTCAGGTACTATGAATCCAAATATAGAGATAAAGTCAGAGCAAAAATAGAATTCTCAGAAGGTTTATCTCACAAAATATATGGTGCTGTAGATAGCCTTCTTATTCCATCTGCTTTCGAACCTTGTGGCCTGACACAACTAATAGGATTAAAGTATGGCGCCATTCCAATTGTTCACGAAACAGGAGGCTTAAAAGATACAGTAAAGCCTTATAACCAATACACTTCAACAGGAACTGGTTTTTCTTTCTTCGATTTTAATCCTCAAGTTTTAATGGATAGAATAAACCATGCACTTTGGCTCTATTACGAGAAAAAAGACGAATGGAGAAAGATTATGAAGAGAGGAATGGAAGAAGATTGGTCTTGGTCCAATTCCTCTCGTAGATACGAAAATCTATACGATTCCCTTTAATAATTGAAGCCTCTATTTATAGCTTCCAAATTTATTTCATACATATCCTGATGCCTGGCACTGACAACTTTTTTAATAGCTTCCTCAATTTTGTTTCTGCCAAGTTCAGGGCATTCTTTTAAGACCTTTCCAAGTAGCACAATATTGCTAAGTGCCACATTCCCCATCTCTTGAGAAAGCGCTGAAGAAGGAATATAAAAGGCCTCAACATCACTTCGTTTTATTTTACGTTCTACCATAGTAGAGTCGACAAAAATCTTACCTCCACTCTTTACTTTGCTCTCAAACTTATCAAGAGAAGGTAGATTCATTGCAACTAGAATGTCTGGTTCATCAATAATTGGAGAACCAATTAAGGAAGAACTTATTGTCACAGAACATGTTGCTGTTCCTCCCCTCATTTCTGGGCCATAGGACGGAAGCCAACTAACCTCTTTATTTTCAAACAATGCTTTATATGAAAGTAACTTACCAAAGAAAAGGATTCCTTGGCCACCAAAACCAGCAATAATCAATTTAGTAGTCATACTCTCTCCTTCTCATCTTTATCTCTAAAAACTCCAAGTGGGTAATAAGGAATCATCTTTTCATCAACCCACTCTAAAGCCTTTTGTGGAGTCAAACCCCAATTGGTTGGACATGCAGAAACTACTTCAACAAGAGAAAAACCTTTATTTTCAACCTGATTTCGAAATGCTCTCTCTATGTGTTTCTTTGCACTAAGAACATTCTTTACGTTATTAACAGCAACACGTGAAATGTAGTATGGGCCATCTAAGCTAGATAAGAGCTCACATACCTTTATTGGATAGCCTTCTCGAAAGACATCCCTACCATAAGGAGAGGTTTGTGTAACCTGTCCAGGAAGAGAGGTTGGGGCCATTTGCCCTCCTGTCATTCCATAGATAGCATTATTAACAAATATGATTGTAATATTTTCATTCCTTGTTGCTGCATGAACTGTCTCAGCCATACCAATAGAAGCAAGATCTCCATCCCCCTGATAGGTAAAAACAATGTTCTCAGGAAGAGATCTTTTTATACCTGTAGCAACAGCAGGTGCTCTTCCATGGGCAGCTTCTATCATATCGCAAGCAAAATAATCATATGCCATAACAGCACAGCCAACAGGCGCAACACCTATTGTTCTACCTTCAATACCAAGGCTATCAATAGCTTCTGCAACTAAGCGATGAATTATACCATGAGAACAACCTGGGCAATAATGAAGCTCTTTCTCTGTTAAGCTCTTTGGTTTTTGAAATAGCATGGCCATTACTTACCTCCTTTTTGTATAGAGAGAACCTTCTCAACAATTTGCGAGGTGGATGGAATAATTCCACCAGCTCGTTGACACAAATAGACTGGCTTTCTGCACTCCTCAGCAAGACGAATATCCTCAATCATTTGTCCCATAGAAAGCTCTACAGAAATGAATGCTTCAACTCTATAAGATGCTTCATTTATTACTTTTGAAGGAAATGGCCATACTGTAAGAGGTCGAATAAGACCACATTTAACACCAAGAGCTCTCAGTTCGTTAACAGACGCCTTGGCAACACGAGAAGCAATACCAAAAGCAACAAGAGCATAAGATGCATCATCCATCATATAACTCTCAACTCTAACTTCGTTTTCCTCAATTTTCCTGTAACGTTCAAAACGCTCTATATTCGTCTCTTCCAACTTTTCAGGAGAGAGATAGAGAGAGTTGACAATATTGTGCTCCCTCATCATTTTTGTTCCTGTTAAAGCCCAAGGTTTTTCATATTTTTTCTCTTTGACCTCATCAGGAAGAACAACACTTTCCATCATTTGTCCAATAGTGCCGTCAGCTAAAATCATAACCGGAGTACGATATTTATCTGCTAAATCAAAAGCTAACATTGTAAGAGAGGCCATTTCTTGAACAGACGCAGGCGTAAGTACAATCATGTGATAGTCACCGTGTCCACCACCTTTTGTTGCTTGAAAATAATCAGATTGGCTAGGCTGAATACCTCCAAGACCCGGACCTCCTCGTTGTACATTTACAATTACAGCAGGTAAATCTGAACCAGCAAGATATGAAATTCCCTCCATTTTAAGAGAGACTCCTGGGCTTGAGGAACTTGTCATAACTCTCTTACCAGTAGATGAGACTCCATAGACCATATTTATTGCACTAATTTCACTTTCTGCTTGAAGGAAAACTCCGCCTATTTTAGGCATTCTCTTTGCCATATATGCTGCAATTTCCGTCTGTGGGGTAATTGGATAACCAAAGTAATGTCTGCATCCAGCTCTTAAAGCTGCCTCAGCAATGGCCTCATTGCCCTTCATTAATACCTTTTCACTCATATTATTTTTCCACCGTAATTATTGAGTCTGGGCACATAGCGAAGCAGAAGCCACAACCTACGCACTTAGACATATCTTTTATTTGAACATAATTATGTCCCTTCTTATTCATTTTGCTTTTATCAAGAAAAAGAAGAGACTTAGGACAAGCTTCTACACAGAGTCCACATCCCTTACATTTGTCTATTTCAAAAGTAATCTTTGCCATAACAATTTCCTTTTTAATCAAATGGCCTTCTTTGTAACTTTAGACCAAATTCATTATTTCCTTTTAGCCCCTCTTCAACTGTTGTATAAACAATTGGAAGATTAGAAAGACGAGAGAGTTTTTCAGCCTCATCTATTCTTTTTTCTATTGTGTCTCTAGTAGTATCTGCTCCAAGATTAGAGTTGTTTATTATTCCAGTAAAAGATAGTCCCGATGCTTTTTCTATCTCTTTCAAAACTTCATATGCATCTAGTGCATTTTGAGTTAAAGGGCGATAAAAATTCACAACATAGAACATATCGTAGTTGTTTTCTTCTTTTACGTAAGGAACAAGACGACCTAGAGCATAACTACCTCTATCATCACCGCCTACATCAATTACAGAATAAATTGATTTGTCTTCTACTAATCTATAAATAGACGAAGGAAGAGCCGGTAAATCAACATTGCTATCCGCAAAAGGAAGTGAAATAACTTCAATTCCTTTCGCTTCTAATTCCTCTTGGCTATCTTTGGTTCTAAAATATGGATTAACTATATCTAAATCAGCTATAACAACTTTTTTGCCTTTTTTATTTATATGGTATGCATAGTTTATAGCTACATTAGTTTTTCCAGATCCATAGTGACCTAAAAACAGAGTTATCCTTTTCACTTTTTTAAACCCAAGCTATAAGACCAACCCATATCATCTTTTATTCTTCCCGTTTGAATTCCGTAGAGAGTATCGTAGAGTTTCTGTGCAATTGGTCCGACCTTTTCCTTTTGGACAGGGTAATCTTCGCCGTTAAAACATAAGCATCCTATAGGTGAAATAACAGCAGCAGTTCCTGAAGCAAATATTTCAGTCAATGTTCCATTTCTACTTGCTTCGAGCACGTCATAGATACTGAGTTTTCTCTCGCTTACCTTAATTCCCCATGATGAGAGAAGGCGAATAACACTATCACGAGTAATACCAGGAAGAATCGTTCCACTATCGAGTGGTGCTGTTATTACCTCATTATTTATAACAAAGAAAGCATTAGATGTTCCTATTTCTTCAACGTATTTATGATCTTTGGCATCAAGCCATAAAACATCTTTACAGTTAAAACGCATAGCATCTTCACTTGCTCTCATTGCGCCACCATAGTTACCACCGACCTTTGCATATCCAGTTCCGCCCTCTGCTGCTCTTATATACTTATCTTGAACAAAGATTCTTGTTGTAGATAATCCTCCATCATTAGCAGCATAATAAGAACCTGTTGGAGTAAGAATAATCATAAAGCGATAGTGCTTTGCAGGAAGAACTGAGAAAGAAACTTCGTCGCCAAAGATAAAAGGCCTAATGTAAAGAGCTGTTCCTTCTTTTGATGGAACCCATGACTCATCTGTCTGAATTAAGCTTCTAATTGCCTCAACAAGAAGACCTTTAGGTAGCATAGGAATACACATTCTCTCACATGTTTTTTCCATTCTCTTTTCGTTCATATCTGGTCTAAAGAGAAGGACATCTCCATCTGGTGCTCTATATGCTTTCATTCCCTCAAACATCATTTGTGCATAATGTAAGACACAGGATGCAGGCTCAATTAATATTGGCTTATGAGGAACAACTCTAAAATCATGCCATCCCTCGTCTTCTGTCCAATCAGCACAAAACATGTGATCTGTAAAATACTTAGCAAACCCAAGATGATTCTCATCTGGCTTTTCCTTTGGTTCTTTTGTTCTTTCAACTCTAATGTCGAAACTCATACTTTCCTCCTCATCTATTTGTACAAATTCGGTTTTCTATCTTTAAAAACAGGAAGATTTGTTCGAGCTAAATACACTTCTTTTTCATCAAAACAAGCTTCAACTATCCCTTCTTCCTGGTTATCCTGTGTTGCTAGTAGCTCTCCTGTCGGAGAAAAAATCGAAGAACAGCCACAGAAATCTATATCTTCTCTCTTCCCTGCAGATGAAGAGAGAACAAGATATATTTCGTTTTCAATAGCTCTCGCTCTTGAAAGTGTAAGTAGATGTCCTTTTCTCTCTAGTGGCCAAGATGCACTAACAAAAAGCATCTCGACCCCATCTAAACTAAGGCGACGAGAGAGCTCAGGAAAACGCAAATCATAGCAAAGAATAACGCCACACTTAACTCCATCAAACATAAATGTTGATAGATGATCCCCTGGAGTGAAGAACTTATCTTCATTAAGAGGTGAAAAAAGATGTGTCTTGTCATATTCAGCTTGAAGATGACCACTTCTATCAAAGACAAAACAACTGTTGTAGAGTCCTTTACCTCTTTTATTTACAACAGAGCCTCCAACAATATTCATATCGAGTTTTCTTGCACAAGATGACAAGAAAGCCTTTGTTTCGAATCCTTCTAAATCTGCCATTTGAGAGAGATTGTTTTCAGGAAAAAATCCCAAGTCCCATAGCTCAGGTAAAAGTGCTACATCAGAGCCTCTTTTCTTTGCTTCTTCTAGCAGTACAAGAGCTTTTTCATAGTTCTCTCTTTTTTGACCAAATTTTACATCCATCTGAATGGAAGCAACCTTCATTCTTTTTGTCATAGTGCATTCCTCTTTATCTTTCCACTAATTGTCTTTGGCAGTTCATCTTTGAAGACAATTAATCGAGGGTATTTATATGGAGCTGTATGTTCTTTTACGTAGTTCTGAATTTCTTTCTTTAGTTCTTCCGTTGGTTCAGTGCCCTTTGTAAGAACAATCGATGCCTTAACAATTTGACCTCTGATAGGATCAGGTGATGCAGAGACACCACACTCTAGAACATATGGAAGCTCCATGATTACAGACTCAACTTCAAATGGTCCAATACGATAGCCAGAAGATTTAATAATGTCATCTGTTCTTCCTACATAGAAGAAATAGCCATCTTCATCCTTCCAAGCAGTATCGCCTGTATGATAGTAGCCATCATGTATAGCTTCCTTTGTCTTTTCTTCATCACGATAATATTCAGTAAAGAGCCCAATAGGATTGCCATTTTTAAGAGAGATAGCAATTTCACCAGTTTCACCAGGAAGACACTCTTCACCATCTGGAGTGAGGATGTGTACATCGTACTCAGGGCTAGGTTTTCCCATGCTTCCCATCTTTACCTTTGTACCTCTAAAATTAGCAATAGTAAGTGTTGTTTCTGTCTGTCCAAAGCCTTCCATAATCTCCAAGCCTGTTGCCTTTGCAAACTGTATTGCAACTTCAGGGTTTAGTGCTTCGCCTGCCGTTGTCATATGTCTTACCGATGAGAAATCATATTTAGTTAAATCTTCTTTTATCATCATTCTTAGCATTGTTGGAGGAGCACAGAAGGTTGTTATCTTATATTTGGCAAAGAGTGGCAATAAGTCATGGGCATCAAAACGGTCAAAATCATAGACAAAAACAGCGCCTTCACACATCCATTGTCCATATAACTTACCCCAAAGTGACTTTCCCCAACCTGTATCAGATATAGTAAAGTGTAGGCCATCAGGTTCACAGCAATGCCAATAGCGTGCTGTAATAAAGTGTCCAAGAGCATAGGTATGCTTATGCTCAACCATCTTAGGGTTTCCTGTTGTTCCGCTAGAGAAAAACATAAGCGCACTTTCTTCTCCACTTGGAGAAGAGCTAGTTCTTTTAAATGAACTCTTAAAGAGAGGATACTCTTTATCAAAATTGTGCCAACCTTCTTTTTCTCCTTGTACGATAATCTTTGTCTTTACAGTTGGACACTCCGATAAAACAGAATCAATCATGCTAGCAGAGTCTCCTGTAGCTGTAGAAATTACAGCTGAGACACTAGCTGCATTAAAGCGATAAATATAGTCATGCTCTCTTAAGAGGTAAGTTGCAGGAATAGCAACCGCTCCTATTTTATGAAGTGCAACGATGGTAATCCAAAATTCCCAATGCCGCTTTAAGACGAGCATAACTTTATCACCCTTTTTTACACCTAAGCTGAGAAGATAGTTGGCACATCTATTCGACTCTTTTTTTATTTCTTCAAACGTAAATCTTCTCTCATTTCTATTTCTGTCCAAGTAAACAAGAGCTGTCTTATTTGGATAATGCTCGCTTATTGCATCAACGACATCAAAACCAAAGTTAAATGCATCTGTATTCTTAAACTCAACGCCTGTTAAATGTCCCTCTTTATCTTCACTGCATTTAACAAACTTTTCTATAAGAAGAGGCTTTTTATCTGGACGAGGTACAATAGAGTCTATTATTACCTCATCCCCCTTATTTTCTTCCCCTGAAAGTACAACAGCACAGAAAACACAATCTTTTCCTTCAACAGCAATCATGCCGTGTGGAGTTGAAGAGTTATAGTAAATGCTATCACCCTCATGAAGAACTTCTTTATTCTCACCAACTTGAACTAAAAGAGAACCTGAAAGAACAAGGTCAAACTCTTGTCCAGAGTGTTTGCTTAGCTGTATTGGTCTAGATTGTAGTTCCTCAGAGTATTCATATCGTACCCAATACGGCTCGGCTAGCTTATCTTTAAACTTTGGTGCAAGATTAAAAATGTCGATACCTTCTTCCTTTGCTGTCTGAACACCCTGACCTTTTCTTGTTACAGTATAAGAAGTTAATGTCGTAGATTCACCTTCTAGAAGATCGGTAATATCTATCGAGAAGACTAAAGCACACTTATGAATGAAAGAGAAAGGTAAATCAACGCTTCCACTTTCATAATTTTTGTAGTCAGAAAGACTAACCTCGGTCTTCTTTGCCATCTCGCTCTCCGAAAGAGCCATAATCTCTCTCATGCCTTTGATTCTAGATGCAACATCTCTAAGTTGATCACTGTAGCTTCTCGCTTCCACTTCTCAAATCCTCCAAATAAAAAAAACTCGCCCCAAAAGACTATTAATCCTTTGAGACGAGTTATATCTATTTTTTGATACTATACCCGCGGTACCACTCAAATTGCGTATTTCTACGCCACTCAGGCTCCATCAAGCCGTATGCATTAACGCAGCAATCACGAGAGGCCTCTACTTACATCTCTGTTTTCTGTCCTCCAGCTCTGAAGTGATAGGTTTAAAGGCCCTTCACTACTGGCTCACACCGTACCCAGCTCGCTCTAGCTATCTTCCTTTTCCGTCTTCGTCGTAGCTTTTTTTAATTGTTGGTTTTTTAACACATTTTTTGCTAATGCGTCAATAAAAAAATTTTAATAAAGAAATCTTTACGAAAAAATAACAAATATGAAATTGTTTTCATACTTAAAAATGTCTCTTCTCTATTCTAGGTATATCATTGACACTTGGCTATTGATTAATTATTTTGCTTTTAGTATAGGGAGAGAAAAGTGAACGAGCGAATACTGAATCTTGTCATAGATTCATTTTGGAAGATATTGAAACCTGGACTTGAGAGAACAATACCACTTACTCTTCTCTCTTTTTCCTTTGCTCTTGTTATTGCAACTGTCGTTGCACTTATACAAGTTGCAAAAATCCCAGTATTAAAAAACATTTGCCGTTTTTACATTTGGATAATTAGAGGTACTCCTCTCTTAGTTCAACTCTTTGTCGTCTTTTTTGGTTTTCCATCTATTGGCATACTAATTGATCCTTTTCCTGCAGCTGTTTTAGTCTTCTCGATTAACGAAGGAGCATACTCCTCTGAAACAATCAGAGCAGCCATAGAAGCTGTTCCAAAGGGACAACTAGAAGCCGGAGAATGTGTGGGAATGAGTTGGTTACAAACCATGAAAAGAATCGTTCTTCCTCAAGCTCTACGAATTGCATTTCCGACTCTCTTCAACTCACTTATAAGTATGGTAAAAGATACCTCTCTTGCCGCAAATATCACAGTTACTGAGATGTTTATGCAGACACAGCGCATCGTTGCTAGAACATATGAGCCTCTTGTTCTCTACCTAGAAGTTGGTTTTATTTACCTACTAATTTGTACTATTCTTACTAAGGTTCAGTCTTGGGGAGAAAAGCAGTTTAAGAAGAGAGGCTACTGATGATTTTACAAGTTGAAAACATTAAGAAGAGCTTTGGTTCTTTAGAAGTATTAAAAGGAATTTCTCTATCAGTAAATAAAGGTGACGTAATAGCAATCCTTGGACCATCTGGTAGTGGTAAAACAACTTTTTTGCGTTGTCTTAATTTCTTAGAAAAGGCAGATGATGGCAAAATAATCTTTGATGGAAAGGAATATGACACCAAAACCATAACTAAAAAAGAGATTAAAGAAATAAGACTTAAGACAGGTTTTGTTTTTCAAAACTATAACCTGTTTAGCAACAAAACAGCTATAGAAAATGTTATGGAAGGCCTCATTGTTGCAAGAAAAATGAATAAAGAAGAGGCAAGAAAAAGAAGTGAAAAGTATCTAGAGAAAGTAGGTATGCTAGATAGAGCCTCTTACTACCCTTCGCAATTATCTGGAGGACAGCAACAACGTGTTGCCATTGCTAGAGCTCTTGCAACAGAACCACTCTTAATATACTTTGACGAACCAACTTCAGCCTTGGATCCAGAGCTTACTTCAGAAGTTTTATCTGTTATGAAAAAACTAGGAGAAGAAGGAATGACGATGGTTGTTGTTACTCATGAGATGAGCTTTGCCCGTGGAGTTGCTAACAAGATTGTATTCATGGAAGGCGGTGTCATTGTTGAAGAAGATAAGACTGAAGAATTCTTCACTAACCCTAAAAATAGTAGAACTAAAGAGTTCATTACAAGAATGGAACTCTCAAAAATAGAATAAGGAGAAAAAGCATGAAGAAATTTATTACAATTTCACTAATTGCAATTCTACTTGCTAATTCTATAATGGCAGGTGGAAACAAAGAGACAGCTGTAAGTGGAGATCAGCTAGAGCGTATTAAGGCCAAAGGCTCGATCACAATCGCAATGGAAGGCACATGGGCACCTTGGACTTATCATGATGAGAATAATAACCTTGTAGGTTTTGATACAGAAATTGGCCAAGCCATTGCACAAAAAATTGGAGTAAGCGCTCAATTTATTGAAGGAGAATGGGATGGGCTTCTTGCTGGGCTCGATGCAGGAAGATATGATGTTATGATTAACGGCGTTGACATTACCCCTGAAAGAGCAGAGAAATACAATTTCTCAACTCCTTACGCATATAACAAAACTGCCGTTATAACTAAATCTGATAATAATTCAATTTCCTCGATGGAAGATCTAAAAGGAAAGAAAACTGCCAATACAATATCTAGTACATATGCGGAAGTTGCAGAAAAATATGGAGCTAATGTTACAGGTGTAGATGACTTGATTCAGACATTTGAGCTTCTTGCCACAGGAAGAATCGATGCAACGCTAAACGCAGAAGTTACTTATTATGACTACATGAAAGAACACCCAGATGCGCCATTCAAAATTGCATGCTTAGACAAAGATAAGACAAGTGTTGCAATCCCTGTAAGAAAAGGTGATGATTCCAAAACACTTCTTGAGGCAATAAATAAGGCCTTAGAAGAATTGAGGAACGAAGGTGTTTTAACTGAACTCTCAATTAAATACTTCGGTGTTGATATCACCAAAGAATAAATGATAATCAGTAAGGCTACAGAAAACTGTGGCCTTTATTTTTTGAGCTACTAGAAACTTCCGTCTATTTATGTCTATTATCTCTTTGGAGCAAAAAATGAATAAAGATCTTACCGTTGGAAAGCCACAAAAAGTAATATTTGAGTTTTGCCTTCCTCTATTTCTATCAATTGTCTTTCAACAGCTATATAACATTGCAGATAGCTTTGTAGCTGGAAAATTTATTTCAGAAGATGCACTTGCTGCAGTTGGAAATAGTTATGAAATCACATTAATCTTCATAGCCTTCGCCTTTGGATGCAATATGGGATGTTCTGTCTTAGCATCTCGTCTCTTTGGTGCAAAAGAATACACTAAGCTTAAGAGCGCAATTAATACATCCATAGTATCAACCATAGCTACTTGTGTTATTTTGATGACCATTGGTCTTATCTCAATGGATGGACTATTGAGACTAATTAATACACCTAGTAACATCCTTGCAGATTCTGCGCTCTATCTAGACATCTATGTTTATGGTCTTCCGTTCTTGTTTTTATATAACCTTGCAACAGGAATATTCTCCGCTCTAGGAGATTCCAAGACACCATTTATTTTCCTAGCGTTCTCATCTACAGCTAATATTTTTATGGATATTCTATTTGTTACACAGCTCCATATGGGCGTTGATGGCGTTGCATGGGCAACATTTATATGCCAGGGAATAAGCGCTATTTTAGCTCTTGTAGTTGTATTTAAAAGACTTAAAACAATAAAAGTAGAAGAGAAGCCACAGTTTTTTGTACCTTCACTCTTTAAACAATTTTTATCGGTCGCTGTCCCTAGCACAATGCAACAGAGCTTCATTTCAGTCGGAAACATTATCCTTCAGTCAATTATTAATGGCTTTGGATCTTCTGTTGTTGCCGGCTACGCTGCAGCAGTTAAACTAAATAACCTAGTTATTACATCATTTACTACAATTGGTAATGGAATATCTAACTACACAGCACAAAACCTTGGAGCTCAGAAGCTCAAGAGAATCTCAGATGGTTGGAAAGCAGGTGTCAAGATGGTTGAAATCATCTCAATCCCTTTCATCATTTTATATGTCCTTTTATCTAACCAGCTTTTAACTCTCTTTATGGATAATCCATCACTTGAGGCCTTAAAAACAGGAAGAGAATTCTTAAGAATAGTTGCCCCTTTCTATGTTATTGTCTGTATAAAGATGGTCTCAGATGGCACTCTCAAAGGTGCCGGTCTCATGAAATACTTCATGATTTCAACATTTACAGATTTAATTCTGAGAGTAGTTATTGCCTTCTTACTATCTCGTACAGCACTTCAAAGCACAGGTATATGGCTAAGTTGGCCTATTGGTTGGATTATTGGAACCATTCTATCTGTTATCTTCTACAGAAAAGGAGAATGGAACTACATAGAAGAAGAGGCCCTTAGAGAAGGAGCTAGCGAAACGAGGGATTAAACAGTTAATTCCTCGTCGCTTTCATCGGTAAAGTATTCAGATACTCTTTCTGGCTTAAAAATACCTTTATTAGTAACAATGCCGGTAATTAGCTCGGGTGGTGTCATATCGAAGGCTGGATAGTAGCCTTTGACGCCATCTACTGTTGTTTTCACACCCATTGCTTGCAAAGAGAAAGATGGATCTCGCATCTCAATTGTAACTGTATCATATGTTTTATGAGCTTTATCTGGTGCACCTGTAACATATACAGGAATATGGAAATAGGCGGCACATATTGCAATTTGACTTGTTCCTACTTTATTAAAGACATAGCCATCGCAACTAATAGCATCAGCAGCACATGTAAAGAGATCAACCTTTTCATTCTTCATAACAAATGCAGGCATATTATCTGTTATTAGCGTCACATCAAAACCCATCTGATAACAAACTGTGCTTGTAAAGCGAGCACCTTGGAAATATGGTCTTGTTTCAGGACAAAATAGCTTAATAGGGTTATTACGCTTTTTGCATTCTTTTAGCATCATGCCAAGTATTGTCTCTGCGTAACACTGAGTCATAACAGTTCCGCCCTGTGGGATTTTATCAACTAGATACTTAGCAATTCTGCCTACCCTCTCATATCTGAGATTATTAGACTCTATTACATGTTCTTTTATGGCTTCATCTGCTCTTCTACCCTCTCTCAAAGCAGCAATAGCAACAGAAATGCATCCGTCAGTTAGCTTTTGCATTCTTCGTGTTGTTGTTGGACGAGATGTGCTAATAGTTCGAGATGCCCACTCTAAATACTCGATAAAGTCTTTTTCGCTCTTATCTCTAGCAATGTAGGCAGCAAGGGCCATCCCCATAGGAGCAAGAGTATATGGCCCCGTTGATTGAGTTACCATATTCTTTATTGCAAGTGCAACATCTTCAACACTATTACAAATCACCCATTCAATCTTAGCAGGATATACTCTTCTATCTAAAACTCTAACGTGTCCATTCTCATACCATGCAACATTTTCATATTGAAGCATAAAAGCAAGGTCTTTATCTTGTCTTTCCATAACCATATCTCCTTTATTGTTAACTTGCGTCTATATCTATTCCTTTTTTCATTTTTCTATAGAAAACAAAATACATTGTACTATAACAAATTGAGCCACCAAGAAGTTGGCTAATAGCCTCAGCTAAGAAGACACCATTAACACCAAAGCCGAGGTGAGGAAGAATTAGTATTAAAGGAAAGACCAAGATCGCTTTTCTAAGCAAAGAGAAGAACACTGCAAATCGAGGACGATTTAAAGCAACAAAGGTCGTCTGTCCTGATGACTGGAGTGCCATCATAAAGAAAACTGCAAAGAAAATTCTCATCACTGGTATAGTTATATTAATCAAATCTTTATCTGGGGTATAAATACTAATTAAAGTTTGAGGAAAGGCAAGAACAAATGCCCATATAAGAATGCCATAGAAAAGCGTCATTAGTGTCATACTCTTAATGGCTTTACAGACTCTATCACTCTTTCTTGCTCCATAGTTATAGCTAATTACTGGTTGAGCACTACTTGTAATAGCAGATATTGGTAATGAAACCATCTCTCTAGTTGAATTTATGACGCTCATCGCACCTATATAAAGAGTTGAAAGTGACCCTCCAAAGACTCTTAGAGTCATATTTGATGCTGCCTGCGTTAATGAATTTGTCATCTTAAACATAAAGCCAGAGACACCGAGCTTAGCTACTCTCAAAAGAATAGCCTTATCTAAAGAAAGACGCTCTAGTCTTAGTTTTGATTTTTTTGAATGCAAGAAAAGAAGAACCCAAAGAGCAGAAACAAATTGAGAAATAACCGTTGCAACAGCTGCTCCTTTTACCCCCATAGATAGAGCATAGATGAAAATTGGATCCAATACCGTATTTAGGATAGCGCCAATTAATACAGTAAGCATGCCAATTCCACCAAAACCTTGCATGGTAATAAAAGAATTGAAGCCAACGCTTATAAAGACAAAAACGCTACCGAAGACATATATAGAAAAATAATCGCTTGCATAGCCTATTATTTGGCTATCTGCTCCCATAAGAGACAACAATGGAAGTCGAAATAAAAATAAAAGAATGGTCAAAAGGCAACTAATAATAAGTGCAAACGAGAGGCAAGTCTCCATTATAAGAGTCGCTTTTCTATCATCTCCTTTTCCTCTTTCAATGGCAGCAATTGGAGCTCCTCCTGTCGAAATAAGAGAAGAAAAAGCACTTATAAAGCTAATTATAGGAAAAACAACACCAACGCCAGAAAGAGCAAGCGTACCCACATTCTCTATGTGTCCAATATACATTCTATCGACAACGCTATAGAGGACATTTACTAGTTCTGCTAATAGTGTTGGCAGAGCAAGAGAAAGAATATGGAGGGTAATACTACCCTCACCGTAATTTCCTTTATTTATTCTCGTTTTCATAGTGATAAAGGTGCAGAATTGACGTAGGTACAAAACTTAATTGAAAAGCCATTATCAATTACGCTATCGCTACAATTCTCAAGGTGCCAATTCTCTTTCTTATCAAGATTCTCAAAAAAGACCTCTGCTCCACCTAGAGCATCAACCTTTGTAATAAGCGCACGAGAGCAATATGGAAGCATAGTTTTATACATCATTGCCCCGCCTATTATGTAGATGTCATCACTATTGTACTTTTTTAATTCTTCAAATAGTTCAGGAAGGCTTTCTACCATAATAAAGCCATCCTTTTTTGCCCTTTCTTTGTCGCCATTTGGCCAAAGAACAATGTTTGTTCTGTTTTTAAGTGGCTTACCATTAGGAAAAGAAAGAAGTGTATTGGACCCCATTACGACAACTTTTTTTAGCGTATTTTTTCTAAAATAGGCCATATCTAGAGGAAGATGGAACATCAAATCATTCTTTTTTCCAATTCCCCATTCTTTATCACAATGTAAAATAGCTTGCACCTAACACCTCTCAAATTGCTACTGGGATATTGTATTTTGTTGGATTGTAGCGATAACCAACAAGTGAAAAGTCATCTGGAGTAAATGAATAAAAATCATCCTTCTCTTTATTCATCTTAAATTCAGGAGCAGGGTATTGCTCATTCTTTATTATCTCTTCCACAATTGGAATATGTCTGTCGTAGATGTGAGCATCAGCAATAACATGGACAAGCTCTCCAACCTCTAAGCCAGAAACATGAGTAAACATATGCATTAACACAGCATACTGAACAACATTCCAATTGTTTGCTGTCAGCATATCTTGGCTTCGCTGATTTAATATTCCATTTAAAGTGTTACCTGAAACATTTAGCGTTAAAGAATATGCACATGGATATAGGGCCATTTCAGATAGGTCATGGTGATTATAGATATTTGTAATAATTCTACGTGACTGAGGATTATTCTTTAAGTCAAATAAGACTCTGTCTACTTGGTCAAACATGCCCTCTTTATATTTATGCTTAACGCCTAACTGGTAGCCATAAGCCTTACCAATAGAACCATTTTCGTCTGCCCAGCTATCCCAAACATGGCTCTTTAAGTCGTGGATATTATTACTCTTCTTTTGCCATATCCATAATAACTCGTCGATAGCAGACTTCATATATGTTCGCCTGATAGTAATAATTGGAAACTCTTCCTTTAGATTATATCTATTTACAATACCAAACTTTTTTATTGTATGAGCACTCTCTCCATCACTCCAATGAGGGCGAACAGGATAGGCATCATCCTTTACACCATGCTCTAGTATATCTAGTATATTCTCAACAAAAATTTGATCGGCTCTACTCATTTTACTTCCTACTTATTCTACTTTTTATATAGTTAAACCAAGTCTTAAATCTATTCTTCTCTGCATCTTTTTTTATATCTAAGGCAGCTTCCTCTTCAGTTGCATAACTATCTGTTCTCTTCATCTCATCCCAGCGCCTGACAAGCCACATGTAGATATCGGCTTCGGTATACCCAGGATATAAAGACAACAGATGCTCTTTATCTAATGCATCAACAAGAGGACGATACACATTCTTATACCAACTTACAGCACCCTCTTCAAATGTCATTACATGATCACAATGCTCATTAGCATAGTACTTATGAACAAGGATGTGATTAACCATCTCAGGGTATGATCCGGGAGTTGTGAATATAATCTTATCCATAGGAAGATATGTCGGATGATATTGCTCTATAAAACGACCTCTTTCATATGCAACAACTCGCCTTTTAAGTTCATTCATTGTCATTCCCTCTTCGAGAGGAATCTGGGAAGAAAGCTCAACAACCTCAGCATCTATAAATTCTTGTCCCTTACTTTTTGCAACAGATACACGATGATTGCCATCTCTGACGAAGTACCACTCACCTAGTTTATATACAGAAATAGGAGGAAGAGGAATATCATCAAGACGTGCAGCATCAATACTTTCCCAACGATGTTGAAGAGTATATGACTTAGGAAAGAATGCGCTAGAAAAATCATGATAGCGATTTTCAGAGCCGATGATATTTTTCACCGGTATTGTTTGCATCCCTTTATAAGCCTGGCTTTCTGGTTTTATAAGCTTTGTTACTTCATAGAATGAAAGTAAATCTGGGTTTTTCCACCTAAATGTAGCTAATACCTTTTGAACTCTCGCCCTTCTTCTTGCGTCATCAAAGTCGTCACTGACTGTCATTCTATCTGCCGCCATTCTTAGTCCCTCCTAAAGAATCATCATCTAACAAATAAGAACCATAAACATTAACAATCTTTGTTTTACCTCTCTCTCTTACTCGTGGAAGATTCAAATCATCGAGATGAATATGTCCATGTAGTAGATACTTAGGCTCAAATTTATCAATAAAATCTAAAAAACACTTAAATCCTTTGTGACACAAATCAGGGCCATCCCCAATACCTAGAGGAGGCGCATGGGTTATTAGAATATCAAGATACCTGCCATAGCGTCTTTTATTATACATAAGATAGGGAATTAGCTTCCAAATCCTATATCGCATCTGTTTTTCACTATATTGGCTATCACCATTATTGTAGAGCATGCTACCACCAAGACCAGCAATAAGAAGACCTGAGGACTTATCTCTATAGCATTTTCCATCTATCATAAAGCCATAGAATTTCTTATTGTATTCATCATCTTTTTTCATAGCAGTCCATAGCCCATCTTTATTCATCGCATCTCTAAAGTCTTTTAGATTATGATTTCCATAGACATAGCAAACATCCTTATGAAGCAATGTTGAGACATAATCATAAGACTCAAGGGGCATATCGCCTGCACTAAGTATTAAATCAACACCTTTATATATATCCTTCACCATAGGTGAGAAGGCTAAAGAGCGTGTGGTATCTGAAATACAAAGAATCTTCATTTCATTAAATTATAAATAAGAAAACTCTTTTTTTGAACAAGATATTAGAGATTGACACTAAGAAAATAATAACTAAATAATTAGTAAAGAGGTGTTATATGAAGAAGCGTTCTTTTCTTGTTTTAATCACAGTTCTTTTAACTGTTTTCTTATTAACTAGCTGTGCCTTTTTATACACAGATTTAACTGATGGTGGAGGTACTTTCTATACAGTAGAAGAAAGAGAGAACTCAAGAGCATTTTTAGATGCAAAAATAGAAGCTGAGAAGGTTGAAAATGTTATCGAAGCAATAGCACTTAGTACAACAAACAGTGGAACTATAGATAACTCAGGATGGGCAACATCACATACAAAAGAAGCTAGAGCATTGAAGAATGCGATTATTTCTATTTCTCTCCCTTCTGGTTCTACAATTCTTTCATTTTCAACACTAAATGGTAATTATTCATATTCTAATGGTGTTGGCACTATTGATCTGAAGTGTAGTTACAAGTATCAGAGAGCAAACTCAAAAGAAATTGAAGATGGCACATTCTCAATAAGTGGCGTAATAAGAAGAACAAGTAATTCATTTAGTGCAGACAGCATATCTATAAATGGACGCTCATATTCTTCTATTTACTACACAGATTCAGAAAGAGGATTTATCCAAGCATCTATAAATTCAAATATGTGTAATACTACTCTTCTTAATGAAATAGCACGTCCGTGAACTACTCGGTAATTGAATT
>DHMZ01000098.1:114085-116189 GCA_002406055.1 Spirochaetales bacterium UBA4629 | reverse complement strand
CTATTCTTGAGCTTAAGAGGAGCGTTTACTATGAAAAGAGAAGCTCAAGTGGAGATGAAGAGAAACAAAAAGCAAAACTAGAGAAAGAGACTGAACACGATAAGAGATGTGATACAGTTCTTAGTGAATGGACTGAATATGACACCTATGGGTATATAAAGATGTCTAAGCACTTACTTACAGAGGTTTTTCATGGGCTACAGAGTTCACTATAAGGCGTATTTACATTGCTTAGGTCTACATGGTGTCTCTCCAAGGTTTATTACTACTAGAGTCGAAATATCCATATCTCTTACTTACTAGAGTTATTAGCTATGTATGACAATGGGCGACAGACATCACTTACATAAAGCTAGGTAAGGAAGTGTCTACTTTACTGCTGTAATAGATCTATTTAGTAGAAAGATATTGTCTTGGAGACTCTCTGAGACACTTGTCAAGCAGGCTTCTCTAGAGATGTAGTACAAGAAGCTATTTTAAGGTGTGGCATACTTGCTATCTTTAATACAGATTGTGGTAGCCAGTATACATCAAAAGAATTTACCTCTCTCGAGAAAGGGTATGGAATCCAAGTGAGCATAGATGGGGGAAGGTAGGTGTAAAGATAACATCTTTGTTGAAAGGACTTGGAGAACTTTAAAATATTGACAAGGGTCTTCTTAAAGGACTACCACTTCATTGAGGATTTAGAAAGAAGCTTAGGAGAGTTTGTCAGTTTCTTCAATAACAAAAGAATTCATCAAGGCCTAGACTATAAAACTATAGACGAGGTATACAAAGAAGGAGCATTCCCTAATATTAATAAGAAAGTATAGGTAGCTTAAAGAACGAATAATTATTAAAGATTTGTCTTGACATACCCCTTAGCATATCCAAAGCCAAAATTCTTCTTAATTTTATCCATGCTAATATACTCCAATACAGATTATTTATAAAAAAAACAACTATTGATAAAAAGAAATATACAATCCTTTGAAATTTTTGTGAGTTTCTGATAAATTCTTCCTAGACGTGTAGCATCTTCTGCGTAAATCCAGTTGCAGGAATGCTACTTTTTTATTGAATCTAAAAATGCTGAAACTTCATTGCTAAATCGTGTTGCAAAAATGTGTAAGTCCGGATTTGTCGGAAGAACACATTTTTATTGAAGGAGAGCTATCTTATGGATAATCAAAATCAATTTTTAGAGAAAGAGAAAGTTGGAAAACTAATGCGTAAATATGCCATTCCATGCATTATTTCACTTCTTGTTGGTGCTTTATACAATATTGTTGATCAAATCTTTATTGCTAATGCGACTTATCTTGGTTCATATGGTAATGCTGCTAATACAGTTGTCTTTCCCTTAACTGTAATTGCATTAGCAATAGCTGTTATGGTTGGAGATGGATGCTGTGCTTATGTCAGCATGGCACTAGGAAGAAATGAAATAGATAAAGCAAAGAACAGCGTAGGCAATGCAGTTATACTTTCTTTAGTTAGTAGTATTCTTTTGGCTATTATCTATCTCTTTTTTGAAGATAACATAGTTGTCGCTTTTGGTGGCAAAGTGAACTTAGAGACCTTCCACCTCGCAAAAGAGTATTTCTTTTATATAACCTTAGGAATTCCCTTTTATATGTTTGGACAAGCAATGAATCCAATAATTAGAGCTGATGGAAGTCCTAAGTTTGCTATGACTTCTACACTTTTAGGTGCCGTTACTAATATTATTCTTGACCCAATTTTTATCTTTTGCTTCAAATGGGGAATGATGGGAGCAGCTGTAGCAACAGTAATTGGACAGGTTGTAACGGCAACACTTGCCCTTTGGTATTTACTAAATATGAAAATAGTAAAACCAAAAGTCAAAGACTATCGCATTAAGAAGAATACGATGAAAGAAATAATCTGTCTTGGTCTTACTAGCTTTCTCTCTCAAATAAGCTTGGTCGCTGCAATGATTGCAATAAACAATATGATTTTGAAATATGGAGCTCTTGATTCGATTTTTGGCCAAGAGCAATATGCACAAATTCCAATGGCAGTTGTTGGTATTGTTATGAAATTCTTCCAAATTGTCATTTCTATTGTTGTAGGAATGGCAGCAGGTTGTATTCCTGTT